>WYEI01000103.1 GCA_009903905.1 Pyrobaculum sp.
ACCACATTACTGCTTTGGCAGTATCCTAGGTATTGGAAGTTACCCCAGGCGTCGTATTGTGCTACGATCAATGTCGCCAGCGCCGCTATTTTTAGGAGCTGGGGTTTGGGCATGTCTCGCCGTGTGGGAGGCGTTATAAACCTCATGTACTCCAGGTATGAAAAATTTAAAAAGTGGATATGGGACGGCCTTAAGCTGGCTTGCGGATCAAGCCCGGAGCTGTGTTGAAGATAGACAAGGCGGCGCGGATAATCTACGAAAACGACTTCCCCATAGGCGCCGCCGCGGCGCTTAACGAAGGCGTCCCTACGGGGCTCCACCTAGAGGAGCTGATAGCCCAGGGGCTGCACCCCCGCTCGGCCGTGGAGGAGCTGGGAAGGAGGAAGCGTTGCTAAGCCTCGGCGCGTCGAGCTCCCTCGGCCCCCCGGAGGATTTGTCCACAGTGGAGGAGCTACAGGGCCGCCTCCGCCGCCTCCCACTCCACCCCAACCACTACAGTCAGCATCTGACCCTGTACAGTAGCGGCCTGTGCCGTCTACAGAGGGGGGACCCCTTCAGACTCGCAGACTTCAGCCACATAGCTCCCACTCCCGTTGCCGCCTAAGATTTTTGATTGTCCCCAATTCCAACATTAACGAAAAATGCCTAAGCGTCTCCAAGGAAGTTGACGGGTTCGTCTCAGGAAAAAAACGGGATGTTTATTTTCCTTTTCCCCATCCGCCTCCGCCGCTTGCTGAACCGCTACCGCCTGCGGAGCCTCCCCAGCTCCAACTGCCCCCGGCGCTACCCGCGCCTCCGCCACCAGCAGAGCCTCCGGCGTTGCCCGCCCCTCTGCCGCTGCCGCCGCCTGAGGCGCCGCGTTTTTTGGCTTCCTGTGCCTCTCTTATCGCTTCTATTATGGATTTCTTGCCTTTGATGAAGTCTTTGATTATGCTGTTTCTAAGCGATGGGTCTACCCCAATTAGTTCTCTTAAGAGGGCGGCGGTGTTGTTTAGCCATTTAATCCGGTCCTCGGCCCACTGCCGAGGTATGCCGGCAATTTTCATTTTTTCAAAGTGGTCGAGCACCTGGCGTATTTGATCTCTTATTTTTTCTACTTCGTCAAGAGTCTTCTGGATGTCTGCATCAGACATGTTTTCGACGCGGCTCCTGATCTGTGCCTCTGCCCGTATCAACTGCCTAGTCGTGTTAAGCCACCTAATGTTGTTCTCAATACTCCACGTGGCTTTGCTGGAGGCGTTTACAGAGGTCAATAGATTTCTTACTCTCATCAACGTCTGGAGTCCACGTTCCGTGTTGTTGGCTACCTCCTCTATGCTCTTCGACGCGTTCAACCACCTGTACACAACGTCGACGGTCTTGTTTAGATGTTTACCTAGCTCCTTCACTGCGGCGAGGCGGATTTGTCTTATCTCCTCAAAAACGGCCTTTGGGTCGGATACGTTTAACATCTTTAACTCCCCCACGCCGATCATAGGCAACGGCGCCACTCCGCCGCGGCCCACGATAAACGTCTTGTTGAGCTGCGCCAGGAGGTCTTTGCATTGAGGCAACGTGAAGTTGGCGCCCGTCGTGTTTACATACAGCTCAATAGCCTTACACTTAAGCCACAGGTGGAAGTCTCCGCTCGCGTTGAGTGACGCGGCTTGAGCGGCGGCCGCCAGGAGGAGCGCCGCCACTATGCCTATTCTTACTTTGGAGTCCATAGGCCCATCTACGTGGGGGGATAAATAGAGCACCCTAGAAACGACGTGAGGAACAGAAGGCGCACATACGCGGAACAACGGCGTCTACCCGATCCTCCTGAGCCGAAACGCTTGACGTTCCTTCGAGAGGTGCCGAGGCGTTGTGTATGTATATATCTCCGCCGCCGAGGCGGGCCTATAGTTTTGCCTCTGCTTTATACCGTCCTCTTCTCGCGGCGGCGAAGGCGGCTAGCCTCAAGGCGGCTCCTGTGCTGGCTATTAAGCCTCCCAGCGTCCCCAGCTCCGGCCGTAGGCCAGCCCAGAGGGCCGTTAAGGCGCCTAGAGCCGCCGAGCCCAACGCGGCGGCGGCGGCGAATGCGGCGGTCTGCGCCCTGCCGCGTCTAGAGAGGGGGTACTCCATCTGGATGACGGTGCCGTCTGTGGCGTCGACGGCGGCGGCGTACCTCCTGCCTCCGTATTGATACTCAAGAGCCCAGACGGGGAAGTAGGATATGCCCTCGAACCGCCAGGACACAGTCACCTTGGTTTTAAACACGGCGGCGTAGGCCTCCGCCTCTTCTACAACCTCGCCGAGGGTGTAGAAGGCGGATTCGGGGTCTAGGTCCGGCTGGTGGAAGACGCCCATCTTCTCCAGCGACGGCTTGAAGGGCGTCTTCCAGCGGGTGGGGAAGCGGTAGTCGCTCGGCAGCTCCACAGGCGGCTTAGACATGGCGAGGGCGGCGGCGTCGGCCTCCAGCTCGGGCAGGGGCTGGAAAGACACGTGGTAGAGGTAGAGGGGGAGGAAGTGGAGCTCGGCCGCCGTGGGGGTGGCCTGGGGCAGGTCGTCCGGCGAACCCGTCGGCTTTAAGTTGAGCGCCGCTCGAAACGCCGCCGTCTTGTCCACCCGGGGCTGGAAGATGTAGACGGACTCGTAGGTTTTGCCTTCGCTCACCACCGTGCCGCAGTAGGGACAGACGTAGAACTTGCGGCCCGGCGGCGCCTCGTACCTCGCCCCGCAGAAGGGACACTGCATCATTTCTCCACTCTTCTGCTCCTCAGCAGGCCCCCTGCGGCTAGGTAGGAGAAGACGGCCCCGGCGGTCAACGCTACGGTGCTTGTGAAGAAGTCTGTATGGTAGAGGGCAAAGCCCAGGCCCCCGAGGGCGCCTCCGGCCGCCACTGCGCCCAGGAGGCTGGCGGCTCTGTGTTCGGCAAGGGCTGGCTCCTCGGCCACCACCACCTTGCCGTCCCACCCAGCCACGTAGTAGTGGTAGTGGGAGCCGTTGAAGAGGTACGTCATGACCCACAGCGGGAGGTAGGTCAGCCTAGACGCCTCGAGCCGAGCCACTTCGTAGTCCACGGTCTTGTCTTGCACAGAGGCTGTGGCCATTAAAACCCCCACCGCCTCTCTTGCCCTCACCGCGGCGTCCTCCTCCACGCGCGCCAGCAGGCGGGGGATGAGGCTCCTCACGGCCTTGGCCTTGGCCCTCTCCGGCGTGATCTCGGCGGCGAGGAACGTGCCCGTGCCCTGCGCGGCCACGTCCGTCAGCGGCTTGGGCTCCGGCGCCGAGTCGAAGAAGTGTTTGGCCAACACGTCTGCGGAGAGGCCCCAGGTGGCTCGGCGCGCCAGCACCGCCACCACGTCGGAAAGCGAAACCCGGCCGGCAACCTTCACCACCTTGGTCACGGTTTCGGTTCTGGGCTGGCCTCTTACGTAGACCGTCTTCGTGTAGGTCACGACGACGGTGGCTCTGTAGTCGGCGTTCAGCCTCGCGTCGACTAAGTAGAAGGGGAGGTAGTACAAGTCGGGGCTTGTGAAGTTTATGGCCGACATCCTCCACCGGAGGTTCAAATCTTTTCTAGTCCTCTCCACCGCCTTCTTCACCACGTCGGAGCTGGGGAGGCTGGGCACCGCCAAAACCTCCGCTGGGTTGCCCAGGAGGAAGTTGGGCCTGCCGCAGTATCTACAGACCGCCACCACGGAGTCTGGGGTGACCTCCAGCGGAGCGCCGCAGTAGCTACACCTGGGAGACTCCACAGCACGGCCGCGGCAAAGTATTTAAAGTTGTACGGCCGCCCCGCGGTGGAGACTTTTGCGTGGATTAGGGGGAGGAGGGCCCTCTACGATCTGGCCAACAGCGGGGTGGCGAAGCTGGAGGTCCCGGCCGCCGCAGAGGCCACTCCTCTGGAGGACGTCGTGGCTTCGCTCTACGACGTGTCGAAAAACGAAGTGGCGCTGACCGCGGGGGCCCAGGAGGGCAACTTCCTGGCCTTCGCCGCGGTGAAGCCGGAGGTGGTGGTTACTGTGCGGCCGGAGTATGAGCCGATTTACAGACTGCCGGAGGCCTTCGGCGTCGGGCACGTGGAGGTGGGGGGCGTCTGGGAGGCGGAGCTGAGGC
>WYEI01000278.1 GCA_009903905.1 Pyrobaculum sp.
AACCTTTTTATAAGTGGGCGTGGGGTGGCATATGGCCGTGGATGATAAGGAGCAGGACAAGCCTCTCAAGAGGCCTCCGCCTCCGCGTCAGCAGCCTCCACAGCCTCTGCCGCAGCCTCCGCCTCCCCCTCCGCCTCAGTATCAGCAACCTCTGCCTCCGCCGCCTCCGCCTGCGCCGTACCCAATGCCTCCTGCCACTGTTAGGACTCAGCGGTCTGTGCCGCCGCCTCAGTACCAGCCTCCGCCTCCCCCTCCACCCCTTGTCCCGCAACCTCAGCAGGATGCTCCACCTGTTAGGAAGCCTCTGAAGCAGACCGGCGTGGAGAAGACTCAGCCGTTGCCCCTCGTCGGCATGGTGGTGGCTTTGATGGCGGCTTTGATGGGCATAATCACCGCGGTTTTATCCATGTTCAACGAGGCGCTCAGCATCCCTCTGCTTGCCGTTGCTATTGCGGGCACAAACGCGGCGCTTATCGTCGTGGCGATGGCCATCTGGAGGCTGTTAACGCGGAGGTGAAGAACTCCGCGGTCTTCTCCGCGGCCTCCTCTAGGTGGCTAACTATCAGCGACCCAGTCAACACATCTTTTAACTCGTTCCAGAGCTCAGGCTCCGCGTAGCGTCTGTCGAGAAACACCAACACGCCCCTGTCTTCGGGGCTTCTGAACAGCCTGCCGATTGCCTGGCGTGTGCTCACGACGGCGTGGTAGAGGTACACAGCGCTCCACGCTCTTTCCCTCAGCCTGGGCCTCAGCAGCTCCACCCTTCTGTCGAGGTAGGGGGAGGGCTCGGGGTAGGGGACCCCCACCACCACGACTGTGGATAGGAGGTTTTTTCCGTCTTTTACATACTCTACGCCTTCGACGTATCTGCCCCTCGCCACGGCGCCGATGAAGAACTTTTCCGGTAGGTTTTCCCAATCCACCTCCTGGGGCCCCTCGTACCAGTGTGGTATGGAGATCTTGAGGTATTTCCGCACCCCCTTCATGACGTCGTAGGAGGGGAACATGGCCAACACGCCGCCTGGCGACAGGTTAATCGCGGTTGCAAGGCGTTCGGCTATCCGAAGGTACATCTCTTCGGTCCTCTCCTCGAACTTTGTGGTGACCCCCACGTCGATTACGGAGAGGTAGTTGTGCCGGGGGATGAAGTCTGAGAATGATATGTCCAGCTTGACGAAGTCGGAAAGGGCGAGGCTCTCGGCGAATATCGATATGGGCAAGGTGCCGCTGATATAGACCACGTTTTTGACCCCCCTCAGCGACTCCTTAATAAGCGCTGTGGGGTCCAGTGGGTAGAGGGCGAGCGTCTTAGCCAAGTTCTCGCCTCTTACCTCCGCGTAGTATCTCAGCCTGCCTCTTAGGGCGTCCCGTAGCTCTTTAACCAAGAGCAGGGGGGTGTAGGGGTTGACCTTCTCCTCGGTTTTTCTCTTGGTGATCTCCCATATGGCGTTTTCGAGGTCTAGATCCGCCACAAGCCCCAAGACATCCCCCACGTCTACGGCGCCGGTGCTTCTCTTTATAAATGTCAAAAGCCGGTAGATTTTGGCGGCTTCGTCAAGGAAGCCGTATTTCTTCGCCTCTTTATATGCGGTCCGCAGATCGCCTTCAGACAGGACGATGCTGTGGAGCTGGGTCACGGCGTCAAACAGCGAGTGGGCTTCGTCTATTATAACCACGCGGCCTTTGAGATCTGCGTGTTCTCTCCCAAAGACGTAGTAGTACGTAGATATTACGAGCTTGGCGCCGCTCATCTTCTGCCTGGCGTATTCGTAGGGGCAACTCTGGGAGGCACAGAGAAATTTAACGTACGTAGACACGGACCTAAGCGGTGCCTGAACCTCCCTCGGGGGGTAGTAGGCGCATCTCCCCATTCTCTTTAGGAGGCTACACTCAGCCAGAAACTCCAGGTAGTCGAGTTTCTTTAATGAGGAGTAGCAACACATGTCTTGTCGACTCTTAATAACAACGTAGTCCAGATCAACGCCGCGGTTCAAGATCTTCGACAGCTCCCTCACGGGGGGCTCCAGCTCCGCCCTAGTCCTCACCACGTAGTGCACCGACGTTTCTGTATCGAGCAGGTAGCGTAGGGCTGCTGTCAACACCGCCGCGGTCTTGCCGAGACCGGTCGGCGCGTTGATCAACACAGGCTTCTCCTCTAGAAGCCCGCGGTAGACTGCGTCGTGCACCTCCTTCTGAAAGGGCCTAAAGCCGCGATAGGGGAAGAGTTCCACAATTTATATAGCACATATATATTCCTCTTTGATGTTCCACGTCGCCACGCCCAACGACATAGTGTCCGGCAGGTCGACAGACGTCTATTTCACGCGGACCGTGGAAGTTCTGAAAAGCGCAGGGTTGGAAGACGTGAAGGTCCGTGCGGAGTTCCACGTCTCCTCCCTCCCCAAGGATTATAGATGGGCCGTGTTCACCGGGCTGAAGGAGGTGGTGGAGGTTTTGAGGAGTAGGCGGGTTACCCTCTACGCGTTGCCCGAGGGCACGGTGTTTTACGAGAACGACCCGGTGCTGGTGATAGAGGGCCCCTACCTGGAGTTTGCCGTGTTGGAAACTGCTGTTCTCGGCATTTTGCGCCACTATTCAAGCATATCTACTAAGGCTGCGCGCGTCAAGAAGCTCGTCGGCGACAAGACCTGTCTCTTCTTCGGCGCCCGTGCCCTCCACCCGGCGGTTCAGCCCATGGCCGACCGGGCGGCGTATATAGGCGGGTGCGACGGCGTCGCCACGGTGCTCGGCGCGGAAATGATGGGGATAAAGCCGTCGGGCACCATGCCCCACGCCCTTATGATAATCTTCAGGGCGGTGGCGGGGGACCACACCCTGGCGTGGGTGTGGTTCGACAGAGCCGTCTCGGCTGACGTGCCCCGCATAGTCCTGGCGGACACGTTTTTAGATGAGAGAGAAGAGGCGATGCTCGCCGCTAAGCTCCTCGGCAAGAGGCTCTACGGCGTTAGGCTAGACACCCCCGGTAGCAGACGGGGCAACATGCGCAGGATCGCCGAAGAGGTGAGGTGGACGCTGGATCTCCACGGCTACAAACACGTGAAGATCTTCGTCAGCGGCGGGCTGGACGAGCCCCAGATAGCGGCGTTGAGAGACTTGGCGGACGGCTTCGGCGTGGGGACCTCCATCGCCTTCCCCCCATCAGTGGACCTCGCCATGGACATCGTGGAGGTTGAGGTAAACGGGAGGTGGGTCCCCATCACCAAGAGGGGGAAGCTACCAGGTTTCAAGCAGGTGTATAAATGCGGGGTAAAACACGTGGTTGCTAGATGGGACGAGCCCGCGCCCTGCGGCGAGCCGCTTCTGATCAAGTGGATGGAAGACGGCAAGGTCGTGAGGGAGCTACCCCATGAAAGGGAGATCAGGGAATATGTGCTGAGTCAGCTGAAGGAGCTTGAGCTATAGCCTCTCCACGGGCTTTAGGAGTAGGCTGTAGGTGGCTTCGCCCGTGTATACCTTTGTATATAGGTTCAGCAAGCGCCTCCCAAGTAGCTTGGCAACCCACCTTCTAGTCCCCAAGGTTTTGGCCATGCGTGACAGTAGCCTGGATTTTTTGATCTCCTCCACGTAGGGCCGGATCATCTCTCGGTATATTCCGAAGGCGTGTTTCTCTTTTCCGTAGATCTTCAACGCGGCGTATGCGGCGACGGCCGCCGCGGCGCCTGTGGAGACGGCGTAGTAGATCCCCTCGCCGGTGGTGGCGTCCACGAGGCCGGCGGCTTCCCCTGCGAGAAGCACGTTTCGGTTGCCCACTCCGGCGACGTGGCCGAGGGAGAGCGGGTGGCCCAGCACGTTTCCTGCCTTGTAGCCTGCTTTTTCTGCGTAGTCGATGACCAGCCTCCTCATGTCGATCCAGGCGCCCCAGCCCACGCCTGCGCCTATGTTAGCCCCCTCGCCTAACGGGAAGACCCAGGCGTAACCCACCTTTTTTGTGGCGTTGATCACCACGTCGAAATCTATGACGCAGTTGTCGGAGGGAGGCCCCTTCGCTATCGTCATGTAGGCAATTGCGTGGGTTCTGTGACCCTTGTAGTTCGCAATGCCGAT
>WYEI01000101.1 GCA_009903905.1 Pyrobaculum sp.
CGGTTATTGACGTGCTCTCTCTTTCAAAGCCTTGGGCGGATTTAGAGAAGTACCGGCGAGACCGCCTAAAGGAGGCTTTGTACGAGGCGGAGCTCGCAGAGGAGTTTTTGAAAAACGGCGTTGTTCGAAACGCCGCCGGCAAGGCATTCCAGGCGGTCAAGGCCTATTTGGCGGCTGTGGCCGCGGCGCAGAGAGATAGGGTAGTCGCCGCCTTCCCGGGCAGGCGCAGGCTGAGCCCCACTAAAGTCGTGGAGAGAGGGGAGTGGGTTATCGCCGTGATGCCGACGTCTAGGATGCGAGAGGTGGCGGCCATAATTGGCGATAGAGAGCTACGGCTAATGGTCGAGCTGGCCTTGAACCTGCACGAGTTCCAATACAACGGCCTTGACGGAGACGCCGAGGTGTCTAGATACGCCAGCGAGGAGATGGTGAGGAGAGACGTAGAAGACGTGGTGGCCTACATCAAAAGAGCGGCGTCTGGCCAGCAATCTTAACGCGCTCCCCCAAGGGAGGCCCCACCTCCTCCCACGGCGCACTGAGCCAGACACCTCTCAACTATCTACTTAGCGCCAGATATCAAGCGCCGCTCGATAAACCTCTTCCTCACCTCCTCGGTGCAGTATCTCGACTCGGCAATCGGCACCAGAGCCCTCAGGTTGCCGCGTAGAAGCACAGCCTCCCGCTCCGTCACAACCCCCTTAGCCGCTAGGAGATCAATCAAGGCGTGTTGATAGCCGTAGAAAGCCATTTCAAACCCCACAAAACCCCGTTCGTGGCCGCCAACACCGCGAGCCGTCTATTGCCTAGCCAGTACCTGTTGTTGAGGAGCGAGGGGATGTCGACTATGGCGGAGGCTATGCCGACCCAGCGGGCCGCCTCGACCTCCTGGGCGTACGTGGAGAAGGCCTGGAGAGCGCCATTTATTAAAACGCCGGAGTAGAGATTGTACAAAACGATAATTGACATGCGGTAAACAGCTCGACGTATCTGGCGAGGCCCATGCCGCAATATCTCACCACATTTCGCAGAAGCTACGGGCTTCTCCAGCATCTAAACGCTACTAAACGAGACAGGTAACAAAAAGCTACGATGTCCTCTACGTCGTGGCGGAGGGAGGCGGTCCCCCCAAGCCTTCGTTAAGAAGCTCTTCTAATACAAGGGCGTAGGCACTGGCCTCAATCCTCTCAAGCGGCCATTTTCTGACGACCTCCAGCCTCCAATCGCTATAGCAACGCCTCGTGAGCGGGGAGTAGAAGCCGCAGTCCCTAGGGAGGAACTCGCCGATCACAGGCGGGCCTTCGGCCACTCTCGCATCCCCTCTATACGGCGCAGTTATTTTGAGGTACCCCACCTCTCCCCTCTCGCCGCCGGTGTGCACAAAGACACCTTCGTATAGGCCGTCGTCTCCCAGGAAAATCCACCTGTCCCCCCAAACCCCCAGGATCAGGTTGAGCGCGTAGTCGACGCCGCGGGAGGACTTCAACAAAAGAAAATCGCCGGAGAAAACCCCAAACTCCTCACCCACGTGAACACCCCCGCCGGGGATGTAGACGGGCTCGAAAAAGCTAGTGCGCGCAACTTTGTACCTCTCAGCGAGCGGGCTGTAGTAGTCGGGAAGTTCTACGGCGTTGATCCAGTGAATGTCAATGTCGCAGGTTTTACCAACTCTACAGTCTCGTGGAGGCTTCAAAGGAATCCGGGGATTTTTAGCAACTCCGACAAGCGGGGTCGCCAGGTAGCCTTCATTTATGGAGTACCAGCCTATATGATCCCACCCAGCACCCTCGAGGTATAGGTATATGGCATTGTCCGCAAATAGAAGCGGCGCGGCGAAGCGCACCTCGCCGCGTCTGCTGAAATAAGCAGGCGGGCGCCATCCGACCAGTAGCAACACATCGTCAAAACTCTCAAGCCGTATCTCGGGAACCCGGTGAAGGCAACCGCCGCGGGCCCCCAGAGGCCAAGACCTCAAGTCCTCGCCCAGCGAGAAGTTGGCATAAGAGGGCCCCTCCACCAGCCTCACGTCTTCTTTGAAGGGGGCCGTGATCTTCAGATACCCCACCTCTCCCCTCTCGCCGCCGGTGTGCACAAAGACACCTTCGTATAGGCCGTCGTCTCCCAGGAAAATCCACCTGTCCCCCCAAACCCCCAGGATCAGGTTGAGCGCGTAGTCGACGCCGCGGGAGGACTTCAACAAAAGAAAATCGCCGGAGAAAACCCCAAACTCCTCACCCACGTGAACACCCCCGCCGGGGATGTAGACGGGCTCGGCTATGTGCCCGCCGTCGAGGCCGTACAGCCTGAGAACAGATCGCGTGTAATAGGCCGGGTACCCCTCCGGAAACTCCAAAACCCTCACCGCGCCCATAGGCGTCAGCCCCACGCCGCCTCTCACCAGCCTAACGGGGCGCCGGCCCTCGGCAACCGCAGGAGGCCACAGATGCCTACATCTAAACGCGCCGGGCGCCTCCCCGATAAGGAAGCCTAGAAACTCCGGCCGCTCCACTAGAGAGCGGAGAGAGACTACAGGCGTATAGACAACGCCGTCGGCCTCCACGGCGAGGCACTCCGCCCTCGCAAGCGGAGCGGCCGCGTAGAGCGGGGGGTCGCCGCCCCAGCTGTGCGCAGCCCAGATCGTACACTCGGAAACCCCAACGGCGATTCTAGACGGATCCTCGTAGGCTTGCCAGGCCCCCGGCCCCTCCAGCGCTGTGGAAGAAACGGCGAATTCCTCCCCATCCACCAACAGACCCTCAAGCGCCCTCCTCATTTCGGCAGAGGCAGTGCTTGTACATAGGCCTCCACCAGCTCCTGCATATCTGCCACACTCCCAATCTTCTCCACAGAGCCGAAAGCGGCAACGGCGTCGTCGAAAACTCTGCCGAGGAAGGACTTGTCAGCGAGACTTCCCAGCGTGACTTCTGCGTCGTAGATCACGGCCCTCCCGCCGCGGAAAAGCACGATGACAAACACCACCTTCGTGTCTTTGCCAGACAGCTCCGGCATCGTAAACACCGGGCTGAAGGCAAAGGCGCTCGCCACGCCCCCGCCGCCGGCCCCAGCCCCCGCGAAGGCCGCCACGACAGAGACAAGAGAGGCGGAGGCCCTAGAGGGGCCGACGTCCTTAATGAAGGCGAGGAGGCGTTGGGCCCGGTCGGCGACGGCCAGAAACTCCAACTTCAGAGCTAGATAGTCTAGGTCTCCTTCCGGCGGCGGGTACTTCGACAGCCTGTCCAAGTTCTTCACCTCCACCCACAGAAGCCTCCCGGTAGGCAACACGCCGAGGAGGTCGGGCCTGGGGCCAGTCCCCACGTATATCTGAAGCCCCTTGCTGCTGGGCTCCAGCCCAGCCAGCGCGCCGTAGGAGCCGGCGGTCACGTCCCCAAAGCCAGTCGGCAGGCCCACCTCGAAGCCGAGCATGCGCGGATCGGCGCCGAGGAGTCCAGAGATCACAGGGCCCATGAGGTACTTCACCCCAGTCTCTCTCATATCCACAAGCCCATCGACCGCAGAGGAGTCAAAATCCATAACATGAGTTCTAAACGCCACGCCGCCAAGAGAGACGTCGTTGCCCCTATATACGATCCCCTTAGAGGCGCGGCCCACAGCAGCCGCCACAAACGCATCGTTATACCCCACAACCACCGTCTTGCCCCTTGACGAAATCCTAGCGGCTAGTAAATGCTCCTCCTCCCTAGCGTCGTAAAGCCGCAACAGCTCCCACACGTACTCTCCCACAGACACAGTTAAAGACTTTTCCACAGACAAAGCCGATCTCGAAAACATCCTTAATACTCCCCTCTCAGAGCCTATATAGTACAGCCTCAGCGAGCCGCCTTGATCAACACCAATTTTTCTCTTGCCCACAAATACAAACTGATAACTCCCACCGACGCGCTTAAGCAGATCCTCCGATGTAAATATCGGCCCAGGCGTCTTGTAGTCGAAGGCCGCCAACGCCGCGAGTTGTCTATAGCCTAGCCAGTGTTTGTTGTTTAGAAGCGACGCGACGTCGACAAAGGAGGAGGCTATGCCGACCCATCGGGCCGCCTCGACCTCC
>WYEI01000099.1 GCA_009903905.1 Pyrobaculum sp.
CGCCTCTAGTCGCTGTGGCAGTTGTGGTGCTGTATCTGCTTTTGAGCCGGGAGATACGGAACGAAGTTAGGCGGGTAGAGAGACGCATCGACAAGCTCGAAGAGCGGGTTGTCAGGCTGGAGGGGCGCACATCAAAAATCGAGGAACAGATGGGGCGCGTGGAGAGTGACGTGGCGGAGATCAAGGGGAGGGTTGCGCGCTTAGAGGAGCGGCTGGGCCGGGTGGAGAATGACGTGGCAGAGCTCAAGGGGAGAGTCGAGCGCTTAGAGGAGCAGTTTAAGGGGTTAAAGGAGCAGTTGGGGCGCGTGGAGGGGCAGGTGGGACAGCTCGTGAAATCCTTTCAGATCTACAACTCAACGTTGTTGAAGGTGCTGTCTTCCAAGGGCGTGTTGACCGAGGCGGAGGCCGAGGCGCTTAGTAGCCATCTGCTGTATGTGCCTCCCGCCAAGTCTAAGTATTTTACTGAGGAGGTGCGTCAGCGGCTTATCGAGATTTTGAAGGGTGTTAAGGAGGGGAGGTACACGGTAGCTGACGTGAAGGAGCTTAGGCGGATATCGGAGCTCATAGAGAAGGAGGGGTGGGAAAACAACCGGAGAGACCTCCTAGACTACAACCTCAAGCTTCAGATGCTCATCGCGATACTTGAGGGGAGGTTGATCGCGCGGGGGGAGTGGCGCCTTGAGTGGGATCTGGAAGACTGGTAGTTGCAGATAACCATCTTGGTGTATGTCAAGCTGAACACTGGCCGATGGTGGTTGTTGTCAGTTCAACAGTTCCATATATCGGCCAAGCTCAGTGCTATGGCTCAACACCGGTTGGCTCACGACGACGTTGAGAAGGCGGCGAAGTGATTAATAGAAAAAGAGGGTGTTTCTTCAAGATCTTTTCCGCGATCTCCCTCTGTCTCGGCGTGCCGTTTTTCACCTTTTCGGCGAGGTAGAGCGCTATGGCCCTTCTGATGGTCTCGTCTTTCTCTGCAAGCTTTAGGAGGTCTGACATGGCGATGTACACCACGTAGTTGGGGCCTGATTTCACAACGTTAGGTCTCAGCCCGGCAGACTCAAGCCTTTCAGCGATGACAAGTGCTTTTCCAACATCACGGACGGAGCATCTGGCCACGAGTGAGCCGTTTTTACCGCCCTTCAAATTGAGATGCATCACGATGCCTGCCACGACCACGGCGCCCGGTTTGTCCGTCTCAGCGTGTGAGACCGTAGGGATTTCGCTGTTATCGTGCCTATACGTCTCTCTAAGGACGTCTATACTCCTCTTCTCCGTCTTCGGCTTGTAAGCCGCTCTAAGGGTGTCATCGCTGGCCAATTTTATGTCAATCCATTTATGGCTCCTCAACAGATCAAGCAACACGCCGTATACGTCCGCTGACTCACTAAGCTTTACAAACACCTCTTTGCCTCTGGCGACGAGGGCCTCCTTCGCGCTAATGCTGTTGCCCAACCTCCAAGACTCCTTAGCCACAATAACAAGCTTGTAATCGCCACCTAATATATCATTTCGTTTAGATTTACCATCCCCAAGCCACGCAGTGAGGAGGGGCGCCCATTCTCCGCGCCTTAGGTGGCTCGCGACGAGGTCGATAGCTTCGTCTTTGCTCCACTTTTGCCTCCAGCTTCTTGCAATGATGCGCATTGACACGCTCACACCCTCACGCGTCAAGTTGACCGAAGCGACATATGCGTAGAGCTCTCCATATCTCGTCGCCGCCCAGGCGAACACCTGCCAGGGTTGCGTGGTCGCCATGGACGGTCGGCCCCTCTCATTCCCCTCGTCGGTCGCCCGCCACCCCATTTGTATCATTTCAAGCCTCTGGCGCGGCAACTTGAGGACATCGGGGAACCGTGCCGAGGCCGATACGCGGCGTATCGGCACCCTCATGACGTTCTTTGTAGCATACATCCACGTCCCGTCCGGCGCATACAGCCTCTTCCCCTCCACCCCGTACGTGCCTTCAACAACGGCCTTATACAACGTTGTTAGCTTCTCTTTCGTCTGCATCCACGTCTCCAGTAGCAATTGTTTCATTGTGTTTCGGAAGTGGAAGAGTTGCCTCTTTTCCTCCTCCGAGAGCTGAAACGTCTCGGCGATCTTCTGCACCGCGTACTCAACATAGACGACCCACGCCGGGAAGACCCAGTCCACAGGCCCCCGAAG
Organism: Pyrobaculum sp.; assembly: GCA_009903905.1. Next base: position 2,170 of record WYEI01000099.1, read on the forward strand.
GACGCCGTGTGTGGAGACCTGCTCAAGCACCTCCTCCAGCGTCGGCGGCTCGGCGGGCCTAAGCGCGAGTTCCAAGCGTTCTTTTATCTTGTTTCTATCCATGACGGTGGTAAATGCCACTGTGCATGATGAACTGCAACGGCTTCACCCCTCCTCGCAGTCCGCCACGGCCCCACGCACAGATACTCCCCCACAAGCACAGACTCACAGGTCTACAGCCGCTTAGATCTAGATCTCCGAGCCGAATTCGAACAACGGGCGTCTTCTGAGAGTTGGGACCTCCGTCTCTCACTCCATCCCACGTCTTGGCTCTGGGCTTGAGCTTCGGCGGCGGGCAGAGGCGGCGCGGGCGCCCGTCGGGCCGCTGGAGTGTGGGGCGGGCAGGCTCGTAGACCGCGTTGTGGGGAATGTACCATCCGGGGGGTGGGTGGGGAGGCTTCCTCGGCCTCTCTGCGGGGGTCTTCGCGGCGTAGGGCGGCCGGTAGGCTTTGTGCAACCACGCCTCCCAAGCCAGGGCGAGCGACCTGCTCCTTGTGCACGCGAGGACGTAGGCGGCGTCGGGCCGGAGGCCTCTGCCGGCCGTAGAGGAGTAGCCCCTGAAGTGCCTACGCAACCTCTCCTCAATCCGCCCGGAGGAGCCAGCGTAGGCTATCCCCCCGCCCGCCGCGAGGAGATAGACGCAGTACTGCCCCACATTATTTACGCCAGTTTAAAAGCCTCTGAAGAGCCGGTACCTCCGTTCAAAAGACTCATGCTGAAGGAGCACGCCACTCTCCACGTCGTGGATCTGCCGGACCCGCCTCCGGACTAATCTTTTTAGACCCAACCCACTTCAGAAATGAGGGTACGAAGCCCTTGAAGAAGCCGGGAGGGGAATTTGGCGTATGCTATATTTTAGCTGAGCTCTTGCAGGTACTTCCCCACAGGTACGGACTTACAGGAGTAATTATACCTGTGAGCAAATTCCTGTAGGGATGTACCTGCAGGCGGATAAGCCTCTTTTCCCCCATCCCTTGTCCATATTACCGGAGGAGCCCTTCGCGGAGCACGAGGCGGGCCTCATAAAAAAGAGGAAAAAGAGGTTACTGAAGCCTCCGGTTCGCCTCTATCAGCTTTTCCATCTTTTCCCTAATCTTTTCATTTCTCCTTTGGTATAGAAGTGCTGAGTGTTGTCGACATGTGACAAGGGGACCGACTCGGCGCTTCACGGCGCCCCCTTCGGGGCCCTCCGCCGCCATGTATATATACTTGGGGGGTTAAAAATCTGTGGCGCGTGTCTTGACGGTGTTGGCTCACGGCGATGCCGACGGCGTCTGTTCCGCCGCTGTGGTTAAGGCGGCGCTGGCCGGCGAGTACGAGGCCGTGAGGGTCTACTTCACGCACCCAGTCGACTTGGCTAAGGATTTTGAGGCGTTCGCCGAGGGGGATGTCTACATCGTCGACGTGGCTATCGACGAGAAGACCGCCGAAGAGGTGCGGAGGGCGTTCCGGAGCTACGGGGGGAGGGTTGTGTATATAGACCACCACCCGCTCTCCGTGGATCTGCCGGGGGTTGAGGTGGTGCACGAGGTGGGGAGCTCAGCCTCTGAGCTCGCCTACCGCCACCTGGGGGGCAGGTTGCCGAGGCTGTACAGCAGAGTTGCGCTGTACGGTGCTATTGGGGACTACCTCGACCACACAGAGTGGGTGAAGGAGGCGCTGGAGGCTTGGGACAGGAGGCTAGTGTATTTTGAGGCCGGCGTCCTCATGCAGGGGCTGGAGCGGGCGCGGAAAGACCACGAGTTTAAGCGGGCTGTGGTTGACCACCTGGCGGGGAACTCGCCGCCTTCGGCCATGGAGCGCCTCATGAAGCTCGCCG
>WYEI01000097.1 GCA_009903905.1 Pyrobaculum sp.
GCGAAGATCTTTATGAACCATATCGCGTAGATGGGGTTGCCTGCGGCGGCTAGGTGACACGTCAAGTGGATGAAGTTGGGGTATTGGGAGGGGCCGTGGAGGTATTGATCAACTCCTTCGTTGAGACAGTGGGATATGTGGATTATCGTGTCATCGCCTGAGGGGAGCGGCGGTAGTAGCGTTAGCCGTGCGATGTGGTAGGCGTAGTACAACGCTACTATTGTGGTCGCGGTTAGGGCGAAGAGACGCCTCATGCGTATCTGGTTTTTGCCGCTATGGTTACTTCGAGAGTCCGTAGGGCGACAGTGGTCTCGTGGGGTGGTTTTCGTCGATGGGGAGGTGTTGGGGTTCGCCGTAGACGGCAACTGAGGAGATGTAGATGAGGCGGGTGCCCGTCTTGGCGCATTGCTTGGCGACGCGCGCGGTGGCGGCGGCGTTGTTCCACATGTAGTCATAAGGCCTCTCCCAGCTCTCCTCCACGTTTATATACGCCGCGGCGTGCACCACCACATCCGCCGGCGGCAGATCCACGAGGCGGACATCGCCCACCACAAGCTGCACACCAACCTCCTCAAGACGCTTGACCGCAGACGCCCTCTCCAGACTATCCACCACCACAACACTGAACCCCCTCTCCGCGAGATACGCCGCCACGTGACTACCGATAAAGCCAGCGCCGCTGACGGCTTTCATTTTTTGACGGCGCTTGCAACTGCCACTGATATTAGTACGGTGGCGGTGATCTCCAGGAGTATTGCTGAGGTGGTGTAGGTTATCCTGATGTATCTAGTCGCGTTGAAGAGGAGTATTACGTAGGTGAATAGGGCCGCCGACGCGGCTAGGGCGGCTATCCCCAGCGCCAAGGTCCGTCTTGGCTTCTCGGTGAGCCACGTCCATATTATTGTCCACAGCACGGATAGCCCGTGGGCGACTGGGGATTCTGAGGACGTCCCCTCATTGTATCTAACAGTGGTTGGAACCTCTTCGACGCGTAACTTCCTGCGGCTTGCTATGTACACGGTCTGGGAGGAGATGCCCATCCACGTCTCCTCCAGCTCCTTTACCAAGACTTCGAGGGCTCTTCTATTGAAGGCTCTGAAGCCGTTCTCCGGGTCGCCTATTTTCACCCCGAAGAGCCGTAACACAAGTCTGATTATCTGTATGCCAACCTTCCTGTAGGTGGGTACCTTGCTCGTCTTGAACCTATTGCCTATGACGACGTCAGCCCCCTCTCTTAGCTTCTCAAGAAACTTGGGTATGTCGGCTGGGTTGTGCTGGCCGTCGGCGTCTAGGAGGACCGCATATTGGGCGCCGGTAGATAGGGCGGCCCTCATCAGCGTCCTCACCGCGGCTCCATATCCCATGTTGTAGGGATGCCGAACCACCACCGCGCCGGCCTCCTCGGCCGTCTCCGCCGTGCGGTCACTCGAGCCGTCGTCTACTACAATGACCATGTCCACGTATTTCTTTGCTTCTCGGACGACGCCGGCTACGGTCTTTTCCTCGTTGTAGGCTGGGATTAAGGCTACAGTTGAGGCCTTGGGCAGATGCGGGAGAAGCGGCTCTGGGTACCCTCTGCGCGAGGCCACGTAGGCCACTACGCCCGTTATGAGCAGAGTGTGTCCTAGTGCAAGCGCGAAGAAGGTGGCAACGGCATGGAGCAGACCTAGTTTTCGGGTGTCGTTATACCAGCCTATGAGGAACCAGAGGAGAAACCCGGCGACAAGAAGCAAGAGCACACCCGCGGTGGCAAAATAGGTTAACGAGTGCCGGCCCAGACGAGAGAGATCAGCCATGGGGGCCGCTGAGCTCTAGCCTTTAAGTCTTATAACACCACAACAACTCTGAGATACCTCCCACGCCTGGGGTAACGAGTCTTTATATATGGCTTCTTGCTTGGTGGGAGAGGTGGTGCGTATGGAGGCTTTTATGAAGACTAGAGCAATAAGAATCACACCATCCTTCCGCCATCACCCCCAGCTAACTCCCACTGCGCGCATATCTGTCGCTCCTTGCCGTGATGCACACGTCGACGGTGGAGCGCCGGGCTTCAAGGAGTTGCGGCTCTCCACCTTCTCGGCGTGTTTAGCCACTGCAGGCCTAGGGCTACTGCCCTTTCCTCGTCTACCTCTACGCCGAGTTGTCTGGCCACGGCGTATCCTACGGCTTTGGCCAACACGCGTATCGGCGCGGCTAGGCGGAGCACCTCCTCGGCGGCTTTCCTTAGGGCCTCGGCGAGGGCTGGCGATTTTATGCGGCCGCCCCTTTTGAGGTAGAGTATGGCCGCGTCTATAAGCGCCCTGGCGGCGGGGCCGACCCTAAACCAAACCCCCCTGCGCAAGGCGCGGCTTTTAAGCGCCGAAAGCGACACAAGCGAAGGCACAAACCCCGCCGCCAGAAGCATGGCGAGGAACAGCCACAGATATATAAGCATTACAACTTAAAAACAGCACAAAACGCGGACACATGAATAGGGATAGGGCAATCGGCGTTGGTCTTATGGCTGTTGGTGTGATTGGGATTTTGCTCTATGGCTGGCTTGTGTTTTTCTCGCCGTGGCAGGTCTTTATTCTTCAGCTGACGGCGTTTGTGGCGGTGGCCGCCGTCTTGGGCATATTGGCCTGGGTAGGATACGCCCTAGCCACCACACCCCCACCAAAACCCATCGAAGAAATAGAAAAAGAAGTCCAGAAAGCCTTGGAAGAAATCGAAAAGACCACGCAACACAACCCCTAGCCGCCGACGCCGAAAACAGCCGCGAGAAACAAGGCGAGGAGCACCGCGGCGGGCAACGCCAGCCTCCAATCTCTACACCACAACGCCGCCGAGGCGGCGGCGACAACAGGCGCCGAGGAGAAAACCCGCACTCCGCCACGCCCACGACAGAGAGAAAAACGCCAGCCGCCGCCACCGTCAACAAGACTCCGCCGTAAAGCCTACCGCGGGTCACGGCGTGGCCGCGGCGAGAAGCAAACCCCCAAAACCACCAGCCGCACCACCCGCGCCAAACGCCGCAACCCGCGCCCCCAGAAAAGCCCCCAGCGCAACCCCCACCTGCGTCGACACCAAGAAATCAGGCCTAAACCCCGCCGAGAGGTACGTCGCCGCCGCTACGTCCCCAAGCGCGATGGTAGCCTCAGAACAAGCCACCTTAAGAGGAAGCCCCATCACTAAGTTAAACACTGGAACCAGCGCCCAGCCACCCCCCACCCCAAAGACGCCGCTCACAAGCCCAACCCCAAACGCAGCCGCCAGACCCCACGCCGTCCGCCCAGCCGTCAATTCGTCAAAAACCGCCCAAGACGTCGGGACGTCCTCAATACACACGCGCATCGATACTCGCCGATGGAAACCGCTCCAGAACTTCCAAACCCAGCTCCTCCTCCACCTCCAACACCAATCTGTATCTTATGCCACCCCAGAGACCCTCCCGGGGTAGCCCCGCTACGAGGAAGGCCAAAAACCCGCCTCCGCCCAGATCCACACATGTCTCTCGTAACACGAAGTCCCATAAAGAGGGAAAAGGGGTATCTATTGATTACTTTACGGTTTTGGCGTGCCTCCGCCATCTGTAGAGCCAGGAGTATATTTACTAGCGACGAAATAAGGCACATAAATGTTGCAGATCCCGCATCGACAACGGCCCAGTTTTGCTCGCACTAAAAGACGCATAACAAATTCGTCCATGTACGACGATTCAGCATTTTAAGCAACTTCAATTTCAGGGATATAAACAGAAATCATTTTAGAAAATCTATTACCTAGTCATAATATCGAAAAACGTTTTCCTATTTCTTTGCTATACCCTCGCACCATGCGGCCTTCGCGACAGCCATATTCTGTAACATAAAACCCATGAAGAAGCAGGTGTTAACTCTTAAAAAAATTTAAGGCATTATTGTAAGCTCCCTATGCACACCATAGCGGTAATCGGCCTAGGTTACATTGGATTGCCGACCGCCGTTGTATTTGCACAGAAGGGCTACCGGGTAATTGGTGTCGACATAGACGCCAAGAA
>WYEI01000203.1 GCA_009903905.1 Pyrobaculum sp.
AGGCTACAATCCGTGGCTAAATTCGGCACAACAACGGTAGAGGTTAAGACGGGCTATGGCCTAGACCCGGAGGAGGAGCTGAGGCTGGCCCAGGTGATACGCGGCGTCAGAAGCTATGTAGACGTGGTCTCCACGTTTCTCGTCCACATACCGCCTCAACACGGCCGGGAGACGTATCTTAAGCAGATAATAGGCGCGTTGCCGCGGGCCGGCACGAAATACGTCGACGTCTTCTGCGACACGGTGGCGTTCAACGTGGAGGAGACAAAGACTGTTCTAAAAGCCGCCAACGCGTTGGGCTACCGGCTTAGGCTACACGCCGACGAGCTGGCTTATATAGGTTGTAGCGACCTGGCGGAGGAGCTCCCCATAGACTCCCTAGACCACCTCCTCCACACGCCGCCTGAAAACGCCGAGAAGATGGCGAAGAGGGGCGTTGTGGCCACGTTACTCCCAGTCACAATCCTCGCCTTAAGAACTCAGAAGAAGCCGCCGGTAGACGCGTTAAGAAGATACAAAGTACCCATGGCGATCGGGACCGACTTCAGCCCCAACAGCTGGTGTCTCAACATGCAGACCGCGATGGAGCTCGCAGTGTACCTCCTGGGGCTCACCCCCCTCGAGGCGCTGATGGGGGCGACCGCAAACGCGGCGTATAGCCTCCGTCTGACAGACCGGGGCGTAATAGCGCCAGGCAAGGTGGCGGATCTCGTGGTGTGGGACGTACCTAACTACCACTGGCTGGCGTATGAAATCGGAAGAAACAAAACCAAGGTAGTTATAAAGAGGGGGGCTCCTATCTACCTAAGTTCTTTTTAACCTCCTCATACTCCTTCCACTCCTCCTTCACCCTCTTGTATGTGTACTCGCTTATGCGCCCCTCCCTCCAGGCCTCCTCCATCACTCTGAGAGACTTCTCCTCAAGCCTTCTGTGGATGGGTATCCTTATCCCCTTTGTCAACGCGGTCTTCAAAGCCCTTGGGTACCCGGCGTGGGCGTGCCTCACGACGCCTATGCCTGGATCCACCGTGAACACCCTAAGCGCCTTCTCCTCAGCCAGTTGCGTCCCGTCTACGACCATCCCAAACCCCGCGTGGAGCGAGTAGCCTATCCCAACGCCGCCGCCGTGGTGGAAACACGTCCACGTCGCGCCCACTGCAGTGTTGAGGGCGTAGTTCAGCACAGGCCAGTCGCCCACTGCATCGCTCCCATCAAGCATGGCCTCAGTCTCCCTATAGGGCGACGCCACCGAGCCGGTGTCTAGGTGATCTCTCGCGAACCAGATCGGCCCCGAGAGCTCGCCCCTCCTCACCATCTCACTGACGAGCTTGCCGAACTCAGCCCTCTCGCCGTAGCCGAGGTACACGACCCTGGCAGGTAGGCCTTGGAACTTTACATGCTTCTTGGCGTTTTGAATCCACCTAACAAGCCTCCAGTTGCGGCTGTATACGGACAGAATCACGTCGTCGAGCTTATAGATGTCCTTTGGTTCTCCCACCAGGCTCGTCCACCTAAAAGGCCCCCTCCCCTCCTCAAACATAGGCCTGAGAAACTCCATCTGTCCAGGGATTTTAAAGGCCTGCTCAACACCGGCGTCGTACGCCTGCTTCCGCAGATTATTGCCGTATTCAAAAACCACGGCTCCTCTCAGTTGATGTGTGAGAAGGAGCTCCACATGTCTCGCCATGGAACGCTTGGCAAGTTGCATATACCTCTCGGGGTCGGTCTGCCTCAGCTTCGCCGCCTCCTCCACGGTGAACCCCATAGGCACATACGCCAGAGGGTCATGAGCCGGCGTCTGGTCGGTCACGAGGTCAGGTATCACGTTCTCCCTCACCAGCTTCTCGTGGAGCTCAACGGCGTTAGCCAACACGCCTATGCTCACGGCTTCCCTCCTCTCCCTCGCCCTTAAGGCCATGTCCACAGCCTTGTCCAGGTCGTCGGTCCATGTGTCCAGATACCCAGTCGCTATCCTCCTCTCGATCATCCTCCTGTCGACATCTGCTATCAAAGCCACGCCGCCCAGCATCTTTATCGCAAGCGGTTGGGCGCCCCCCATCTCCCCGAGGCCCGCGCTCACCACCAGCCTGCCCTCGAGAGACCCGCCGAAGTGTCGCTCAGCCGCAAAGCCGATAGTCTCATAAGTCCCCTGCAGAATGCCCTGCGTCCCTATATACGCCCAGCAACCGGCGGTCATCTGGTGGTAGGAGATCAACCCCCGCGCCTCTAGCTCCCAGAAATACTTCCAGTCAGCCCATTTAGGCACCAACACCGCGTTGCTCATCAACACGCGCGGCGCCCTCAGGTCGGTCTTAAACACAGCCACCGGTTGCCCCGACTGTATCACAAGCGTGTCGTCTCTCTCCATGGAGATCAACGTGTCCACTATCGCTTCGAAGTCGTCCCAAGACCTCGCCGCCTTCCCGCTACCTCCATATACCACGAGGTTCCTAGGATCCTTGGCAACCTCCGGATCCAAAACGTGAAACAGCATCCTCAAGACGCCCTCTATCTGCCAGTCTCGGCTCCACACGTAGAACTCGTACCCCTTTATTGCTCTGACGGCACGTGTCTCAGGGTCGTAGAAGCCGGCCGAAATAAGCTCCTCAATAGGCCTACCCTTGTACCTACTCGGCACGCTCATGTGTCTGATATATAGGATACTTTTAACTATTTAGAAAAACTCCGTTAGCGGTTTTGCCGACCTGCCGAGGAGCCTCAAGGGGTCTGCACCCACCCTATCGACGTATAGCCTATACCCCTCGTCGATGGGCCTCAACACGACTCGCCTCAGGGTTTCCCGGATCTGCCAGTTCCCCACAGACACGTAATACCCCTCGCCGATCCACCTGACGATGCCCACAGAGCCCCGCCTGCCCATAGAGGCCAGCTTCTCCAACACGGCGACTCTAGCCGCCTCAAACCCGCCGTCCATGGTGGACCGAACACCACGCACGTCCTCCCTCACCAATATCTCCGCAACCCCGCCACCTGACTGCCACCTCTCGAGGTAGGCAAACCTGAGGGGCCCTGGAACAACCGCCACAAGGTATCTGTTGTCTAGGTACTCGCCATAGCCATAGAGCATCTGCGGAACCTCGGGCAGATCCCTCACCCTAGACGCCAGCCAGTCGCCCACCGCCACGTCCACAGCTGTTATGCCCCACCGCGATGGGACGAGCCTCCTCCTGTGTCTAGCGCCGAGGAGACCGAGGGCAAACGCCCTCTGGATGATGTAGAGATCTACGCCCTTTGAGTAAAGCTCCACAACGGCCTCGCCAGCGGCCGCGTCCTCTGCTATCAGCCGGTCCAGCTGCCGGGGCACCACGGGGTTCTCCACTACCCTAGCCCTCTCCAGCGGCGCCCGGGGCCCCATCGGCTTCTCGCGCAGATCGAACCTCACCTGCGGAGCCGGCGGCTTGGCCAGCTTCATCTCCACGTCTACGGGTCTCGCCGACACGGCCACGTATGGGAGCTCCCCGAGCTCCCACGGCGTCACGGCGCGCTTAACGCCAAAGGTCACGTAGCTCCGAAGCCTCGCGATCTCCTCAAGCGGCAACCCCCACAGGAGGCTGGGGTCCTCATACCGCTTGGCCTCCTCTCCGAAGACCTCCGGCGGCTCGCCGATATAAACCGCCACCTGTGGCCACCCGTACTCGCCCACCACGGCGGCGGGGGGAGACGAGCCGAAAACCTCGGCCCCTGCCGCCTTGCTGAGCGCGATTTTAAAGGCGGAGATCCTGTCTTTAATGGGGCACCTCGGCAAGCCGCATAACAGCTTGCGGCCTTGGCACTTCACACAGATGCTCACGTTAAGTAGGGAGGTCTATAAAAAAGAGCTGTTTAAAGCCCTGTCGAGATCCTCAATGAGATCCTCTGGGTCCTCAAGCCCCACCGATAGCCTGACCAAATCCTCCGTGATGCCGAGCGTCTTCCTATCCTCCTCAGGTATGGGGGAGGCGGCGCTGGCCACCGGGTAGGTGGCGATGCTCTCCACCCCGCC
>WYEI01000148.1 GCA_009903905.1 Pyrobaculum sp.
CTGCTGGAGCTGTTCCCGGCCAGGATCAGGCTCTCCGCCGTGGCTCTCTCCTACAACTTGGGCTACGGAGTTACGGGCGGCTTGACGCCCTTTGTAATTACGTGGATATATTCCATGACTCACAACATTTACCTATCGACGTTGCTGTGGTCTACAGTGGTGCCGGTGATTATGGCCTCTTGGTATCTGCTTAAGGGGCCTGAGACGCTCGGCGTGAGGATTTGGGCCGAGTTCGTCGCAGAGAAGTTCGCCAAGAAGACGGTGACTCTGCCAGCTACTACGCCTATTAGAGAGGTTGTCTCCGCGCTGGTCAACGCTGGGTCGAAATATGCCGTGTTGACCGGAAGCGTGATAGGAATATTCGGCACGCGTTCGTTGATAAGAGCGCTGGCCTCTGGCGCTGGGCTTCATGAGCCGGCTGAAAAATATGCAGCAAGGGTGCCGTGTATCGAGGCCGACCACCCGGTAACTGAGGTGTTTGTGGCGCTTGAGCAGTACAATGTGAGGGCTGTGCCGGTGTGCAGAGGCGGACAGCCGATCGGCATCGTTGAGGCGAGGGAGTTGGTTAATGAGGCCCTGGCTCTCAGAGGTGCCCTTAAGAAGAAGGTGGCGTTCCGCTTCTCTGTGGCCGACACGGCGCCGAAAGAACTAATTACCGCCACGCCAGAGATGAAATTGAAAGACGCGATAGAGCTCATGGCGAAGAATGACATAGGCTTCCTGCCGGTTGTTGAGGGCGGCAAGCTCGTGGGGGTCCTTTCAGAGTCGGACATACTGAAGCTTGTTGGGAAGGGCGCATTTGATCCCAACGTTGTGCTAGAGACCGTAATCAACAGATCTCCAGTCGTAATAAGCAGATCTGCCACACTGAGGGAGGCCGCCGAGCTCATGGTGAAGCACAATATTAGACACCTGCCCGTGGTTGAGGACGGAAAGGTGGTGGCGGTTGTTTCAGTCAAGGACATAGTGAAGGCCATCGGATAATCAGTCCTTTTTCTGGTATTTATAGAATTTAAAGAATCTATATTATATACTTGTATAGTAAATATATAGTTTTTATACTTTCCGTAGTAATCTGCAGTAATATTTTAATTTTAGATAATTTCTTTAACCACATGGAAGTGTCTCTCTACCGGCTGTGGCGGGAAGACTCTGAGGGGTACTGGCGCGAGTTCGTAGAGAAGACGCGGCACCTTATATACTGGGCTAAGCCGCCGGAGAAGATTTTTGAGTGGTCGCCTCCATCGCCGTTTAGGTGGTTTGTGGGCGGCTACGCAAACGCCGGGTACAGCGCCGTGGATTATAAGGTGGGGCGTTTCGGCGACAAGACCGCATATATCTACGTGAACCCCGAGCTGGGCGTCGAGAGGAGGGTGTCCTACAGGGAGCTGTATGAATTAACGTGTAGCTTCAGCGCGGCGATGAGGGGTGCCGGGGTCAGGAGAGGGGATGCCGTGCTTCTCTACATGCCCAACACAGTGGAGGCGGTGGCCGCCATCCTCGCCGCGGCGAGAATCGGCGCTGTGTCCAGCACGGTCTTCGCCGGCTTCTCCCCCAAGGCCGTGGCCGACCGCGTAGAGCTCGTGGAGCCCAAGATAATCTTCACCCAGGACTACTCGGTGCGGAGGGGGAGGAGAATCCCGCTTAAGGAGAACGTCGACGAGGCTCTTAAGATGTCTCAGTGGCAGCCGCAGATGGTGGCGGTGCGGAGGGCGGTGGCCGACGAGAAGGAGCCGCCTATGGAGAGGGGCAGGGATCTGTGGTTTGATGAGTTTCTAGAGCTGGGGAAACACGGCGACTGCGCCGCCGAGTTCGTAGAGGCCAACGAGCCGCTTTTCGTCCTGCCTACGTCGGGCACCACCGCCAAGCCCAAGCCTGTGACCCACGTCCACGGGGGGTACCAAGTCTGGATCGTCCACGGCGCGTTGCTGGTGTATGGGCTCTCCAGCGACGACGTGATCTTCAACACCAGCGACATCGGGTGGATCGTGGGCCAGAGCTACATCGTGTTTGCCCCCACTATAATGGGCGCGACGTCGGTGCTTCTCGACGGCGTCATAGACTACCCCAGGCCCGACGTCTTCTGGGAAATAGTGGAGAGCTACAAGCCGACTCTTATATGGACGTCGCCGACGGCGGCCAGGATGTTGATGAGGCTGGGCGTGCGGTACGCCAGGCGCCACGACCTCAGTAGCGTCAAGAGGGTGGTGACGGCCGGCGAGGTGCTTAACCCCGAGGTCTGGAGGTGGCTGTACGAAGACGTCTTCCAGAGGCGGGTTCCGGTGATAGACCACTGGTGGCAGACCGAGCTCGGCGGCCCCGCGATAGGCTACTACTACGCCTTGGTGAAAGACGTGCCCTACGGCCTGGAGTTTATGTCTATAAAGCCTGGGTCGGCCGGCGTCCCCCTCCCCGGCGTCGAGGTGGAGGTGGTGGACGAGAAGGGCAACCCGTTGCCGCCCGGCCAGAAGGGGACGCTTATCATAAAGCGCCCGTTCCCCGGCATGACGCCCACGTTGTGGAAAGACCACAGGAGGTACATGGCGGACTACTGGGAGCGGTACGAGGGGAAGCTTGTGTACTACACCGGCGACGCGGCCCACGTAGACGAGGACGGCTACGTCTGGTTCGGCGGAAGGGCTGACGAGGTGATAAAAATCGCGGGCCACCGCATCGGCACCATAGAGGTGGAGTCCGCCCTGTTGATGCACCCCGCCGTGGCCGAGGCGGCCGTAGTCGGCGTGCCGGACCCCATAAGAGGAGAGGCCATAGCCGCCTTCGTGGTCCTCAAGCCCGGCTGGACTCCCTCCGACAAGCTCCGCAAGGAGCTTATTGAACATGTGCGGAAGACCTTCGGCCCCATCGCCGTGTTTGCCGGCTTGGAGTTCGTAAACATGTTGCCCAGGACGCGCTCCGGCAAGATAATGAGGAGGGTGCTGAAGAGGGTGTGGACAGGCGAGGCGCTGGGGGACGTCTCCACTATAGAGGACGAGGCGTCGATAGAGGAGGTGAAGGAGGCCGTGTCGAGGATGAAGATACTGCGGGAGGAGGGTTAACACCTCTACCCGTTTTTCGCCGCATACATCATGAGGGGATCCGTCAGCCGGTAAACCTCCCCTTTTCCAGCCACCCCCCTTAACCAGCGACTTGAGCGACCGGCTCAGCGTCGCTGACGGACCCTTCCCTGACCTTCAGATACCTCACCTCGGACCGCGTGGCGCCTTCAGCCGCGTGGACTATGCGGAGATATCTCATGGTGTCTCTGAGCTTTACGAAGTTGCGGAACTCGCTCAAGGCTAAGCGGGCGGTCTTTTCCACGACCCCTCGACGTTCTCCTCGTCGCGACTGAAATAGACCCAGAGGACCTTGCGCTGGTGGGGCAACTGAGAGGGGCTGGGCAGGCGCCATAATAGCGAGGCCCAACTGCACCACCGCTCCTCAATCCCTCAAGCCGATCCTAGACGGGCTTGGTGCCAGATGTAGGCCCTCAGGGGCCCGGCGGGAAAAAGGGTTTATTCCCCTGGGCTTCACGGGGGGCGGGCCTGGGAACGCGCCCGCCGGCTTCCCCCACATCTCGGCCAGCATCTGGGCGACCCGTATATGCAGTATGAGGCTGTCCAGCATGGCCACGCTGGGAGACACCGGCGAAGCCCGCGCCGCTCAGCGCCCGCATGGTGACAGCGTGTATCCTCTCTATGCTCCCATGCAGAGACCCCGCCGTTGCGCCCAGTCCGGTTCGGCTCAAGTCCGTTGGCCGAGGCCGGTCTAGACGCATGCGCGGGATTCGACGCCCCGCATCGCCTGCCGCTTTCCGAGGGCGGGCCTCCGGCCTAGGCCGAAGGGGAGCCCTACGGCGCCAGTTTTCTACATTTTTAAACGGGATCTTTAGACGTGACCCCCCTAGAGTTCGTCGAGATAGTGGGGCAGATATACGCCATACAGAACCCCATAGGCAAGTTGGGGATCGTGGGCG
>WYEI01000092.1 GCA_009903905.1 Pyrobaculum sp.
GGGGCTTTCGGTTGTAAAGTATATAAAAGGTTGCGTGTGTTGCGTCGTGCCGTTTAGATTAGTTGAGGCTGAGGATTACGTGAGGATTCCCCCCAGCGAGTTTGGGAAGCCTCTTGAGGAGATTGCGCTGATGCAGCTCAGGGGCAGATACGAGGGGAGGGTCTTGAGGGAGGTGGGGTACATCGTGGCGGTGCTGTCCACCAAGGTGGGGCGGGAGGGGAAGATAGTGTTCGGCGACGGCGGGACCTACCACAAGGCCGTCTTTACCATGTTGGCATACATGCCGCTGGACGGAGAAATCGTTGAAGGCGTTGTGGAAAACGTGAGGGAGATGGGGATGCTTGTGAGGATCGGGCCGCTCCTCGGTTTCATCAACAAGATACACGTAATGGACGAGCCCAACATATTCTTCGACGCCTCCACCAAGAGCTTCGTGGGCGAGAGGACCAAAAAGAGGGTGGGGGTGGGGGACGTGGTGAGGGCACGCATCACCGGCGTCAGCTTCACCACGCCGAGAGAAGGCACCGACCTCCTCCTCCGCGTGACGCTGACCATGCGCATGCTGGGCCTGGGCAAGCTTGAGTGGCTCAGGGAGAGGAAGGCCCCCGCCAAGAAGGCATGAGCGCCAAGAAGCGCACCCTCAGCGGCTACAAGGCTTGTAGACACTGCAAGCTGGTGGTGCCCGAAGACGCCAAGCAGTGCCCCAACTGCGGCTCCGAGGAGTTTGTACACAAGTGGAGAGGCATGATAGCCGTCATAGACCCCGCCAAATCGTGCATCGCCAAGAGGCTCGGCATAGAGAAGCCCGGCATCTACGCCTTGGAGCTCCTGGAGGAGTAGCACTTAAGGACCCGCTCCGCGACGGCGAATAGGTGCCGCCTATACGCCTCCATCTCCTTCAGCAGTAGGTCGTAGTCCACTGGCTGTGCGGCGACGTCCTCGCCGAGCACCTCCCGGACCAAGGCCTTTAAGGCTCCCCGGGAGATCTTGTCGTAAAGCTCAAGTAGCCACCTCACCCGCGCCTCGAAGATATAGAAGTTGTTAAGCAACTCGGCGGCCTCCCGCTCCGTGATGCAGGACCCGCATTTCACGGCATTAACCAGCTCCTCTATAGCCTCCGCCGTCCTCGCCCCCACGGCCTTCCTGAAGCTCCCGCTCCTGAGCTTGGCGGAAAGCATTTCAGCGGCCTCCTCTATGTGCACGCCCAGAAACAAAAAGCTATTTATAACACAAACAGCTTGGGTCGTGCTGTCGGCTAAGATCCTCCAGAGCTCCGGCTTCGCCCGGAAGCAGTGCCCCCTGTGTAAGTCCTACTTCTGGACCTCCCGGAGCGACCAGGTCTACTGCGGGGACCAGCCCTGTGTGCCGTATGGCTTCATCGGGAATCCTCCGTCTAAAATCGCCGTTGAGTCGCTGACTGACGTGAGGGAGCGGTTTCTTAGGTTCTTCGAGAGACACGGCCACGCGAGGATCAAGCGCTACCCCGTGGTGGCGAGGTGGCGCGACGACGTCTACCTCGTCGGGGCGTCAATATACGACTTCCAGCCATGGGTCACAAGCGGCGCGGTGCCCCCGCCAGCCAACCCCCTGACTATTTCGCAACCCTCCATCAGGCTGACCGACGTGGACAAGGTGGGGCGCAGCGGCAGGCACTTGACGGGCTTCGAGATGATGGCGCACCACGCCTTCAACTACCCAGATAAATACGTCTACTGGATCGACGAGACGACGGAGTACGCCTACCACTTCTTCACCAAGGAGCTGGGCATACCGCCGGAGGAAATAACCTTCAAGGAGTCCATGTGGGAGGGGGGCGGCAACGCGGGGGAGTGCTTCGAGGTGTTGGTGAGGGGGCTCGAGGTGGCGACGCTGGTGTTTATGCACTACGAGGTGAAAGACGGCAAATACGTAGAGCTCCCCCTGAAGATAGTTGACACAGGCTACGGCCTGGAGAGGATCTACTGGCTCCTCAAGGGCACGCCGACTATCTACGACGCGGTGTTTGGGCCGTTTCTAGACAAGGCGAGGAGGGCCACCGGCGTGCCGAAGCCGCCGGAAGACGTGATGGGTAAGGCGTCGGTATACTTCGGACAGATGGACCCCGAGGTGATCGCCCTAGAGAAGGCCTACGACATAATCGCCGAGAAGATAGGGGTTGACCCCAAGTGGTTCAGGGAGGCGGTGCGGCCCCAGGAGGCGCTGTATGTCCTGGCCGACCACAGCAGGACGGTGTCTTGGATGATAGCAGACGGCGTCATACCTTCCAACTCCGGCGCCGGGTACCTGGCGAGGCTGCTGATAAGGAGGACCCTGAGGAACATGGCCATAGCGGGCGTAGACGTCGCTCTGGTTGAGCTCTTCGACATGCACCTAAAGGAGCTTAAGGCGGACTACCCGGAGGTCTGGGAGGCGAGGAGCTTGATACTGGAGCTCGTCGACCTCGAGGAGAAGAAGTACAGGGAGGTGCTGAAGTCCGCCCCCTCCGTCGTAAAGAGGGTTGCGGAGGAGGCGAGGAGGAGGGGCAGGACCGGCCTGGAGCCGGACGACTTGGTGGCGCTTTACGACAGCTTCGGGCTTCCCCCCGAGATCGTGGCGGATACCGCCAAGTCGCTGGGCGTTGAGGTGAAGACGCCCGACGACTTCTACTCCAGGCTGGCGGCTAGGCACACGAGGAGGGAGAAGCAACCTGAGAAGACCCTGGTGGAGATGGCGAAGGTGGTGGACCTCCCCAGGACCCGGGAGCTATTTTACGAGGACCCCTACATGAGGAGCTTCAAGGCGAAGGTGCTGAGGGTGGTAGACGGCAGATACGTGGTGCTGGACCAGACCGCCTTCTACGCCGAAGGCGGCGGCCAGCCGGCGGACATCGGCGTGTTGAGACACGCCGGCGGCGAAGCCAAGGTGGTAGATGTGCAGAGGGTCGGGCACGTCATCGTCCACGTGGTGGAGGGCCAGCCCCCGCCGGAGGGCGCCGAGGTGGCCGGCGAGATTGACTGGGCGAGGAGATACGCCTTGATGAAGATGCACACCGGCACCCACGTCCTCATCCAGAGCATAAGGAGGGTCCTGGGCCCCCACATATGGCAGGCGGGCGCGCAGAAGGACACGCCATCCAGCCGCATAGACGTGACCCACTACAAGTTGCCCACGCCGGAGGAGATCGCCCAGATAGAAAAGCTGGCAAACAGCGCCGTGCAGGCCAACCTTCCAGTGCGCGTGAGGATCATGCCGAGGAACGAGGCCGAGGCTAAATACGGCTTCATCCTGTATCAAGGAGGCGTCGTGCCCGCCAGGGAGATCAGAGTGGTGCAGGTGGGCCCAGACGACGCGCCCTTCGACGTACAGGCGTGCGGCGGGACGCACCTGCGGCAGACCGGCGAGATAGGCCTGATAAAGATCCAGAAGGTGGAGCGCATAGCAGACGGCGTGGTGCGCTTCATATTCACCACGGGCATGCACGCCGTCTCCTACCTGCAGGACCTTGAGCGCCAGGCCGCAGAGGCCGCGTCGGTCGCCGGCGGGTCCAGGGAGAACTTGGTCGATGCTGTGAGGAGGCTGGCGCAGAGGGCCGAAGACGCGGAGAGAAAGGCGAGGAGGTACATGGAGCTCTACGCCTCCATCCTCACGGAAACCCTCAGAGGCGAGCCGGCGGGGAGGTATAAACTCGCCGTGGTGGAGCTCGACGACGAGGAGCTTGCAAAGCGCCTCGCGCAGGAAGCCACAAGCCGCGACAAGGACCTCGTCCTCATAGTGGCGGGGGGCGAGAGGGTCAGCATATACACAGGCGGCGTAGACGTCGCCCCGATAGTCAAGGCGCTGAGGGAAATCGGCTTCAGAGGCGGCGGCTCCAAGACCTTCGCACAGGGACAGTACAAAGGCGACCTACAAACATTAAAAGAAGCCGTCAAGAAAGCCCTGTCATGATCCCCACAAACCCCCGCGAACTCGAGAAAATACT
>WYEI01000196.1 GCA_009903905.1 Pyrobaculum sp.
GCAGAAGGCTGAGACCTCGCCGAATGTGCACTCGGCCAGAAACGGCGCGCCGGGCCCGAGATATCTCTCCAACAGCGGGTACAGCCTCCCCAGATCTCCGCATCCCCCGCCGCAGAGCCCCTTCTCGAGGACCGCAAGCAACATCAACACGGACCGCATCCGCGGCTAATAATTATTCCCTCCCTGGCCAGTGCGGTCTCGACGCGATAGCTCGGCCTAGCGTGTGGGGGCACAACGAGGTAGAAGGCCCTTAGGCAGGGGAGCCAATCCCCGACGCGCCTCCTCTTGGCGACCACGTTCGAGACGTAGCGGCTCAGCTCGCCGACCTCCTTCAGCTCCACGGCGACGGGCGCATTCCCGCATTTACACATCAGGTCAGGCATGCCGCCAGCCGTGCGGGAGCAGCAGGGATACTCGCCGCGGCTGCACTCGGACTCGTCAGGCGTGCAGCAACAATCTGCACATATCGGGACGTCTCTCCCGTCCGCACAGGCCCATGTACCCAGCCCTGCCGCCCGGCACCTTAGTCGAGGCGCGGGACTGCCCGCCGACCGTCGGCCACATGGCCCGGCTGGGCTACGGCGCGCTGCACCCCTACAACGCGCAGCCCTAACGCCGCTAGGCCCCTCAGATCCAGCCAGGCCCGGACCACGCCCCAGTCCGTAAAGCGCGCGGCGCGGCGAAGAACGGCGCCTCGGCTCCACCCAACGCCGTCATCCTTGAATGTAAAGCGGGATTTGAAGGCGGCCGCCGAGGCTCAAGGAAAGACCCGAAAAACTTAAAAACCCAGAAAACCGCCCAACATGAGCGGTAGAATCTCAAGAAGGGTTGAAACTGGCCGTAGGAGAGATGCCTTATGGGGATCCAGCCCATATCGGGTAGAATCTCAAGAAGGGTTGAAACATAGAATGCGAAAGGGTCGAGGACGTATTCACGGCGCTTAGGTAGAATCTCAAGAAGGGTTGAAATAGAGGAGATCAGTTCGGGGAATCTCTTCTAGGCCCATAGCTTCAAGTCTCAAGAAGGATAGAACCTACCTCTATCTATACCCCGCCGCAATATAGTTTACATATAGTTCCAAACAATCTCGATATAGCTTAATGGATTGGGCCGTTCGCACCCTCGCACCCGACGGCGTCGCCGTAGGCGGACGCCGAGGCGTCGATGGGGCCTTGCCGGCTGGCGTGGGCCGGAGCGCGCCGCGGGCGCGTCGTGGCTGGCTTCGCTTCGCGGGGCGGCGCCTCGGCGCTACTTCTCCAGGCACCTGTAGGTGCGCTCGTCGATCTGTATCGCGTAGTCGTCGCCGTGTCTGCAGACCTTGGTGTAGCTGTCCAGCAGGCCCGCGTGGGCTACGAAGTCCCTGTTGTCCTCGCCGCACGGCTCGCCGGCGCGCGACGGCGCCATGTCCTTCAGATCCGCGAGCGTGGCGCATCCGCTTGGGCGGCGTCTGTCGAGGCGCCTCCTTATGTCGTCCAGCTCGTGCTGGACGAGGAGCCGGGCCGTGGGGTTCAGCTTCCTCACGACGTGCCACTGCCTGTACTGGCCGAGGGCGGCGGGCAGGTCCCTGCATCCGGCCCGCGCCAGGAGGCGCTCGTAGAGGGCCCTGTAGTCGGGCTTTCCGCCGTAGACGACCCTGCACGGCCCCTCCCCGCAGACGGGCTTGGGCTCCGCCCTGTAGTCGGGCTCCTCCGCCTCTCTGCAGAGGGCCGCGTAGTGAAGGGGCGCGCCGTAGTAGAGGGCGCGGGCCGCGGGGAGCCTCGGCGTCCAGAAGAACTGGAGGTGGTCGACGGAGTCGACGAAAAGCGCCTCGTAGCTCCACTCCTGAGGCGTGGCGTTCCACACCGATATCTCCACCCGGTCGTAGCCGCGGAGGAGCGCCGCGCCGGCGAGGAGCCTGGCGGCGTAAAGCGAGATGGTCGGCATGAAGTTCACGCCGTGGATCACGTCCAGCGCCATCTCGAGGGTCCCCCCGGGCTCCCCCAGCGCCTCCACTTGCCGCCAGAGCCCCAGCACGAGCTCCGCCAGGATGTGGTCCGGCGCGGCCTCGTAGAGGTACCCGCCGTAGAGCCCCCTGGATCCCGTGGCCACCACCTCGACCTCACGGCCCATGGCCCCGGCCACGGCCCTCATGTACCTCCGCAGGGCCTCCCGCCACCCCTCGCCCTCCGCGGGGCGCACGGCGATCCGGCCTCCCTCCTCGGCCACCTCCAGGCCGGAGCTCCTGGCCGCCTCCAGCATCCTCCCGTCGACCTCGCCGCTCCTCGCGGCCGCCGTCAGCGCGGAGTCGAGGGCGTAGACGACGTAGCGGTCGGCCTCGGCGCACACGATCGACGAGAAGCCCGGCCTCTCCCCGCCTCTGCACCTGTAGACGACGGGCCTCCAGTTCAGCGGGCTCCCCCAGGTGGCTACGTAGAGCCTCCTAGCCTCCACACCCGAATCCCAACACGGATAAAAAACACCTTGCCGAAGGCCGCCAGGCGGCCCGGCCTCCCCGCACCCCCGACGCGCGCAGCCGCGGCTCCGGGATCCAGTTTGCTCAGTAACCGTCGGCCGCGCTCAAGGGCCTCGCCGACGCCCCGAACGCGAGCAGCCGTCGGATCCAGGCCGGCGCCGGCCCCCAAATCGCAACCGCAGGGCTACAGAACCTCCTCGAGGGGCACGGCCTCCCTCTTGCCTTCGATGAGCCACACCTTGAGCTCCTTGGCCCTCTGGACGGCCGAGGGCTCGGCGACGAGGGTGTAGAGGACAGGCACGAGCCTGCCGGATATCTTGTCGGGCATCCTCCTCTGGAGCTCCCGTATCCTTTCGATGGCCTTCTCCACGTCGCGGCCGCCGGCCCTAACCTTGGCTTCGCCTACTGCGGTGACGGCGCCGGCGTTGCAGTAGATGTCAAACTCGTAGTCGGCGTCTAGGCGCAGCCTCTCCGCAACGCATCTATGGCCCCGCTGCTCAAGCAGATACTGAACCATCTCGCGGCCGCTGTCCTCCACGCTGATGGCCAAGGCCTCAAACTGCTCCTTAGTGGCCATCTTGTCCTCGATACGTCTCAAGCTGCTCTCAACGCGCTTCAAGTCGTCCTTGGTGGCCATGGCGTTCTTGATCTCCTGCACCTCCCTCTCCAGCCTCTCCACGCGGCTCTTGACATCCCCCACCTCCCTCTCCAGCCTGGCCGTCCGCCTCTCCAACCTCCTCAGGTCCTGCCTGGTGGCGACGTCGAGCGGCACGGCGATCCTCCTGGCGATCAGCGACGCCACCTGGGCGGCCACCTCCTCGCTCTCAAGCACCCTCACGAAGACCCTCCCCAGCTCCCTAGGCGGCAGAGAGGCCAGGAGCTCCGCGAAGAACCCCGGCTCCTCCCGCGCGACGTCCCTCAACGCCCTCTTGACGGACTCCCTCTCCACGAATAAATAATAAGATGAATCTAGACTATATCCGTTGCGGGCGCCGGCCGGCGGCGGGCTCGAGGCTCCTCAGCGGCCGTACAGCCCGCACTGCCTCATCAGCTCGTCGAGAAGGGGCCGGAGGAGGTCCCCCCTGTAGACCACCTCGACGATCTTGCCCTCGGCGAGCCTCACCCTGTCGATGAGGACGTAGGAGAGTCCGCCGTGGGCGGACAGGTTGCGGAGCGGTACATACACGTTTCTGCTGCCCGCCTTCTTGCCGCCCAACGCCTTCCTCAGCTTCCCGCGGTCCTCCTCTATTTCCTTCCGTTTGTCCTCCACGGCACGTGCGAACTCCGCCTGATCCGCGCTCCCTTTGTGCTGTTTATATATGTCCACAATGGCGTGCACCTCGGCCGCGGAGAGCTCCCCGCCTATTCCGAGCTCCCTTGCGTGCTTGATCACTACGCTGAAATCATCTGCCGTGCGCCTTAGAACCAGATAGTTTTGGATTGCCGCGGTCTTCCTGTAGCGGTCGGCGACTGCGTTGAGGAACCCCACGAGGTCGCCCCTCTGGAGCTCCTGGAGGTCGCCGACGACGGACGCCATCGCGGCCTTCACGGCATATGTGCGGTCGGGCTCCGGGTACTTGACGCTATCGCCGGCGATTATGGGAGTGGAGTCGGGCGGCTTGACCTCCACGCGGGGCAGCTGGGCCACGGCGCCTCCGTCGTCGTACCTAGCGCCGCTGAAGGCGAGGCCGGCGGCGCCGTTCGCCAGAAGGCAGATGTAGGCGAGCAGCTGCCCCAGCTCGCCGGTCCGGTCGAGATCCCCCAGCTCCGGCATCTGGAGCCTCCTCAGCGCCGCGATCTGCCTGATGTTCCTCACGGCCCTCTGCAGCTCGGACACCTCGTTGATGAAGAGGTCGATTGCCTCGCCCTTTTCCTCGGCCGCTCCGCCCTTCCCCTCGGCCCTCTCGCCGGAGACGCAGCGCTCCGACTTGGCGCCGGCGGGATACGGATCGGAATTGAAAATGAGGAGGTTTTTCTCCACCCCCCAGATGACGGCCGCCGCAACGGCGGCGTAGAGGACCGCCACAGTCTGGAAGTTTATCCCGTGGGTGAGGTCGACGGCGAGGAATGTGGGCCTGCCCGCCTCCAGCAGCGCGCGGAGCGCCTCGTTGAATATGGCCAGGGGAGCGCCTTTAAACCGGCGACCCCAGTAGCGGCCTATGCCCGGAAGGACGACGACCTCGGCCTCCGGCCCCGCCGAACACTCGGATGTCTCCGCAAGCCTCCGGAACCACTCGACGTACTGCTCCTTTACGCGCCTCCTGAACTCCCTCCCGTCTGCAAAGCCCGCGGGGTTAAGCGCGGTGTCGGCGCCGAAGATGACGGTCCTCACGTCCCAGCCGTTCTCTCTGAAGAAGCGGATGAGCGCAAGCGTGCTGGAGCAGGAGGTGCACTCCACCGGCCTCGCCCCCCCGAACGAGGGATGTTGCGGCGGCTCCAACCTGTACCTGGCCCTACTCCAGCTGGGCGGGTAACCCCAGGCAGCCGCGATGAGGACAGAGCCTTTACCCATGCCAATCATTCAACCTTTATATAAATGAACGCGCTCCGGGATATGGTCGGGGTGTTTCTGGCCGTAACCGTGGGGACCTCCCTCCTCGTCAACGCCGCCAGGAGGGGCGTGCCGAGGGGGCGGCTGGCCGAGTACGCCGCCTCGAGCCCGGAGGAGGCGTCGGCGGAGCTCAACACCGTGGTGAAGTTCGCCAGGAGGCGCCCGGCCCTCTTCGGCGACGTGTCGGCCGCGCTGTACGCCAGCGACACGGAGGACGGGAGGGAGGCGGGGGCCGCGCTGAGGGAGGCCCTCTGCAGGTCGGTCGCCGCGGGCAGGTGCTCGGCCGAGCTGAAGGTTGTGCCGGGGCTCGGCGTGGACTTCAGGCGGGGCCTCCTGGAGCTCGCGCTGGCCGTGGGGAGGGACGTGGGGAGGGCCAGGGCCGAGGGGAGGCTGACGTACGTCGTGGCGACGGGCGGCTTCAAGCCCGAGTCCACCTTCGCCGTGATCGCCGCATACCTCGCCGGGGCCCACGGCGTGGTCTACGTCCACGAGACGTTTAGAGACGTGGTGGAGCTCCCCATGCTCCCCCTCCAGCTGGAGGAGGCCCTCGCCAAGTTCGCCAGAGGGGAGGCGGACGAGTACTCCCTGGCGCGCAGGCTGGGCCTGGACGTGCACCACCTGGAGGGCGTAGGCCTCCTCAAGAAGGGGGAGGGGGGCCTGGCGCTGGACGACCTGGTGGCCGCCCTCCTCGAGATACGGCGCTGAGCCGAGTCGACAGCCGCCGACAAGCCGACGACAGCCCTCCGGAAGGCGCAACGTGATTTCTCGGCCCGCTCGGGCAGACCGCCCTCCGTCTGTCTACGCGCCGACCTCTTGGCAAGCGCGACGGAGACGCGCTCCATTCCTCGCTCGCATCAGCCTTCAACCCCCGGTCTAAGCCTGGACTCACCCTCGGCGGCACCCCCTCCATGTCTCAGCCCCGATAAGTGCCGCAAAGCATAACCTGGCAGTTATGCGTCTCCCGTCCGGGGCCGTCTCTGCAGCCTGGCGACAACATGGGCCGCTGGCGCTTTGACGAGCATTGCGACCGCTTGCCCACATCGAGGGATCAGGCATTCAAGCCCAACCGCGGTGGTGGGGGTCCGGCCCAGGGAAGAGATGTCTCGTATGAACCACAACGACGCCCACTCGGCGACGTGTCTAGACGTCGGTTGCTTCGGCTACGGGCCTAGGTTATGACTTTTATCCGTCCATTGCACGTCTTTGCGAGTTCCTCCGCAAGTTGCGCCTCTGTAGCCGCCACACAGCCGGGTTGTCCCCCCATACATTTGACCTGCATCTGGAGCCTTCTGAGATGCTCGTAGTCGAGGTCTAGGAGCTTTACGAGCCCTTCACCTCCCTCTCTGGCGTTGAGGAGGCTGAGGAGCACATAGGCAAGCATGGAGGGGACGCCTTGCTTGAGCAACACGGGCAACGCGTCGCAAGGGTCCTCCAGCATCCGCTCCTGTAGGGTCCCCTCAAACTCGGCGGCAAAAAATGACAGAGGATACGGCGACACCGCGGCGAAAGACGCGTCCAGGCGCTCTGCAAGAAGCCGCAACGAAGACTCCACCTCCCCGCGTCTTTTCCCTAGATAGTCCCTAGCAACATCCATGGAGTACTCCCCCTCGGAGACGGCCTCCTCGGGAAAGAGTTGAATCACGGTTGTAGGACCCCAGCGACTTACGAAGCCTAGGAGCCTCAGCCCGCTAATCCTGCATTTCAGCTCTACTGGCGTATTTTCAAATTCATCACATGTCTCCCTCAGCGCTTTTACAGCGGCATTTGTAGGGAGAAGGGTCTCAACTACAAGCATGTTCTATATAAGGGGAGGAAAGATAGGTTTTGTTCTTAGATAAGCATGTCCTACACAAGGAAATAGATAGATATTATTCTTTATAAATTCATCTTTCCTTGCTATTATGTGATCATATAGTTCACGATTAAGAAGGAGAATGACAAAGCTCGGCTGTTGACAAAGTCTGCCGACCTTTGCGCGGATATCTTCTATTAACATATTTGAAGCTAGTTCTATCTTTTTCTTTCTTCTACGTTGGACCATACTACACTTACACTCAATTGGAGCAAATACAGTATTATTCTTAGAAACTATTAACATACATATATCAGGTACACCCTGCATATTTTGACACATAGTCTGCTTACACATATATTTTGCACAATCAGTATCGCTAGTTGAAAAATCCATATAGCAGAGAAATGCAAGAGCATTTGTCTCATAAATGCCAAGACTTGCTAGGCGTTTAATAAACTGGAGTTTAATAAACTCATTATTATTTCTATGAAGGAGAAAACACAATTTTCCGCCGTCACAGAGAGTCCCGCATTCATCACATGTAATATCGTCGAAGTAGCATTTATGCGGATCCTTGGTGTTCAGTGTTGCCAAGCATTTCTCCGAATAGCAACACCTCATAGCATATCAACTCCGGCCATGGCGGCTATTTCCCTTCTGAAGAGTTTGGAGTCCTTTATCTCGGTGTGGACGGCGCCGTCTTCAAATATGTAGTACCGCACATCCCCCCTGCTCATGGTCTCATACGCCCTCCTTAGGACGAAGCCGCTGTGGGTTTCCGCCGCAACGGCCACCGATCTCCGGCGTAGGACCTCTACCAAGAAGTCCAGGTAATCTGCGTGTAGCGAGGTCTCGAAGTCCTCCGCGTAGACCACCGGGATGGTCCCCTCGGCTGTAGCCTCGGCTAGGAAGGCCGTAGCGAGTATAAGGGCCATGCGCTTTATCCCCTCGGCCACTCGGCTGGGGTGGAAGAGGTGGATGCTGCGTCTGAAATACACCCCGTCTTTATACTCCACCGCGTGGCCGGAGGCGGCTTCTAGGTAATTATTCACCTCTGCGAGGAGCTCCTCGTGGAAATCCAAGAACTCCCCCAGCGCCTTTCCCTCGCCCACAAGGCCGCGGAGGACCGAGGGGGCGAGGAGGTCCGCCAGCTCGTAGGGCCGCTCCTCCTGCGCCTTAAGTCCGTACAGCTTGACGGAGTCGTGCAGTATCCAGAACATGGCGATCCTGGGCCTGTCTGCGCTTTCCAAGCGGTCGTCGGCGTAAACGCGGCGCTCCCCGCCAAGCACGCCGCCGAATTTCAGCCGGGCGCCCCGCTCCTCGAGGACGCAGCTTATCTCAAGCGCAGAGCCGCCCTCCTCGTACATGATCCTGCCCTCCCTCTTCGCGCGGTTTATAAGCTCCATCAACTCCCCGGCGCCTGCGACGCCCATGTTCATCAGCGCAAGGAGCCTCAACGCTCTAGCCACGGTGGTCTTCCCCGAGGCGTTGGGCCCGTAAAACACCGTGAGCCCCCTCCCCAGCTCGACCCTCGCCTCTTTCAAGGGGCCTATGTTTACAAGGGTCAAGATCACAGTTATACAAAGATCCGGCTTTTAAACCTTGTAGAGTGAGCCGAAGCCGATTTCGGAGAGTATGCCGATCGCGGCCGCGTCTCCGCACGAGCTCTTGAGCCGCAGGACGGTGCCTTGGGGAAGCGCCTTGAGCATAGGCCTCCTGCGTCTGCAGACCTCGCTGAACCCAAGGCCGAAGTCCACCACCTTAACCTTAAATCTGTCCTCCTCCAACACGCCGTAGACCTCCTCCACGCACTCTAGCGCCGCCACTTTCTCCACCCTGGCCACAGGCTTGTCGGAGTATATCAGGACCGGCTGGAGGGCAATCGCGTATTCGCCCCTCTGCGACCCGGCGGGGAGCGCGCCTTCCTCCCTTGCCTCCACAGCGGCGAGCCTCCCCTCGCCGCCCAGCCTGACCACGGCCCTATCCAGCTTTCCTACAAGCTTAGCCCGGAAGAGCATCTCCACGTCGTCGACGTAGGCCACATACTTGGCGCGGTACATGTACCTCACGGTCTTGCCGACGTCGAGCTGTACGCCGATTCTCTCCGAGGCCGCGGCCATATGGCGCAGTAGATTCGCCGCCTCTTTTGCCGCATCTTCCTTTCCCTCGTAATACCCCACCGCCTTTTTCACGTACTCTCCAGCAAGCGAGACCGGAAGTGCGTATTCGCCAACCGGCAGAAGGTGCTCCCCGCGGATGCTCAGCAGAGGGCCCCACAGCACAGGCTCGTTGCTACGCGTTGCCAAGGTGAGGTCCGCGTCAGCCATCTTCTTAACCAGCGACTTCAGGTCTGAGAAATCATATCCGTCGCGCCAAGCGCAGTCCACATCTGCTCCGAGGCCGAGGAGGGCGCCTAGGGCGCCTAGCACCGCCGTCGGAGGGGGAATGTACGCCACCTCGTCCACGCCGAAGACGTCCACGCCCCCCAAGTTCCTGAGGCCGAAACGTAGCGGCTCCAGAGGTCTGAAGGCCAGCTGGGTCATGGGTACCCCCTCAAGATCCCGTAGGCCCTGACGATCTGCATCAGCAGGGAACCCCCCTTCGGAGACGCCTTGGCGCAACGGTCCACGCCGTAGCTTTCCAGCGCGTCTAGAGAGAGGAACCTCTTGGCGTCCTCCCCCGCTGCGTTTCTCCCCACCACGTAGCCCCAAGCGTCCTCCACCACCCCGCTTCTGCAGTCCACGCGCTCCACAACCTCCCTGTATCTCTCGTAGTCCTCGGGCAAGTTGCCGCTGAGAGCGCCCCCAAGCCTCATGACGAACAGCTGGTTGAGCGCATTCAACACGCTGAAGGCCTTATGCGGCGTCTGCGGCGCGAATAGCTGTTTGGGGGTGGTCAGCGGGAGGACTGCGGACTTCCCAGTCCGCGACTCAGAAACCACTATCGCGTCTTTCCAAACGCTGAACCCCGGAAAGTCCCACTGGACCTTCTTGGCCTCCTCCTCTAAAAGCCTCGTCGCCTCCTTGATCTCCGCGCTCATTATATCCATGATGTTGACGTACCTAACGGAGAAGCTACGGCCGAACCCCGGCAGGCGCGGCGTTGCGAAGGGGTAGCCCCCTACATTGTGGAACCCTATCTCGTCGCCCCAATAGTTGTCCCGCAGATTTCTCGTTGCGATCAACGCGGTCTCCGCGGGCAAGAGGGCGAGCACGTCGTCTCCGCCTGCGTATATGACCTGGCCCCTATATTTAGCCACCTCCCTGACGTCTTTCAGCGCTGTGATCATCAAAGACATAGAAAGCGCCGCGTAGTAAGTCGGCGTTACCAACACGCCAAATTCCCCCTGCTGAAGCTTCGTAAGGATCTTGAGGAGCTCGTCGTATACCGCCCGTAGCGCCTCTGGCACCTCCTTCGCCTCTTTTAGCTCTTTTAAGAATGCGATGTAATTCGTTAGGTCTATCAGCCCTCTGTTCAGCCTCCCCACGTTATCGCCGTCGCCCCTCACCACAGCGAGGTACGACCTGAAGTGGAGAATATCGTCGCCTACCCGCACCGCCTCACTACAGCTCTCCAAATCCTCGCGCAACCTGGCGTAGGCCGTTTCCGCGGCGTCTGCCAGGTGCCTGCTTACCACTCTGTTGAATATCTGCCTCGCCTGCTCTGCGGTGCACCTCTCCAGCCTAACCCCTCTGCAGATAATCGCAATATCTTTAGGTTTCGCGTTTAAGTACTTCGCGAAGGCCTTGAGCTCATCATCACCTGGTTTTCCTGTAAGGTCGGTTTTAGTATAAAGGCGGTCTATATACCACGCAAACGCCACGTCTTCAGTGCTGTCGAACAGCCTAAACTTTCCCTGTCGCTTTGCGTACCACGAGGCGAAACGATAGTAAAGCGCCCTCTTTGCAAGACAAAGCGGCCCGAGCGCCTCGCCGGGCCGCATCTGCACTACAAGGCCCTCGACCTCTTCCTTGGTGAGACCAAACTCCTTACTTAACATGGCTCTGGCCTCAGAGCTGTATGCATGTGGATCGTCGGCATGTCTCGGCAGGTGAATTATGGCAGGCTCTGCGCCGCATATAGAACAGTAAATAAAGCCGGAGTCGGCCCTTTTGTAGAAGACGTAGCGGCTGTACTCCTGCCTCAGAGGCATCGCAGAGCCGTAGCTAAACCAGCTCTTACCAAGAACAAGCTTCCTTCTTCCCCCGCTCCGCTTCCTATACGCAAGAGCCTCAAGCGCAACGTCAAAGGTCAAGTGTCTCGGGGTACGTTCCAAGCCCTCTTTTATTCGTTGTTTTAGCGCTTCCACGAACTTCTCCGCGCGCCTCAGCCCCTCCTCTGTTACGCCCTCCCCTTCGCACTCCTTCGACGGCCTGCCGTCGACGACGAACTCTTTGACGCAGCTGTAGACTCGTCCTAGGTTCACTGCCGTCACCCGCACGGAAAGCAAGTCGGCAAATAGCTCCTGACCCAAGCTCTCCCTAATCTTACTGGCCACCTTTAAAAACGTCTCCTCCGTGGGCTCCGCATCGCCGAACATGTCTCTGAAGGCTAGACAGCTCTCGCGCGCCAGCTCGTCCTTTATCCCGCCGCAGTCCACCGCCCCGGTTAAAGCCCAGTCGAGAACCACCCTCTGCACCTCCCCAAACGCGTTTTCCACATTCTGCACCTCTTTCTCCGCGTCGGGTGGGAGAAGGAGAAGCGCCGTGCCGGGGACAAACGCCACCGTCATGAGTTCCTCTAAGCTTTCTGCACCCCAGAAAGAGAAGAAGCTCTCCACGGCGGATCTAAACGATTGGTACGCCGCCTTCTGTTCTCTGAGCTTGTTGCTCAGCGTGTAGAGATAGGTCGGGTTCAGCCTCAGGGTGGGCTTAATCACTACGTCGGGCCCGTACTTCCAGACGAAGGGCCATGCGGTGAGCCAGGTGAGCATGGAGACGAGCCAGCTCCCAGCCCAGAAGTCGCCGGCTTTCCTAGCCGCGTTAACGACCCTTTGGATCTGCGGAATATCGATCTCCACGAGGTATCCGCCCACCTCATCGCCCTTGGGCCACAGCATGTTGATCACCGAGGCGGTTGCATAGAGGTGGTCAAACACAGTATGCGTGGGCATCCGCGTCTCGGCTAAACTCGGCGGAAGCCCCTTCTGTATCCACGTCAGCTCATACAGCGAGTAGAATAGGTGATACGCAAGCCTGTAGCTCTCATCCCCCTTTTCTAAATTGTCCAGGATTTTCTTTATTTCTTGTGCAAATTCACGGACCTTATCTATATTTATTCCTTCAGGATGTTCTATTTTCAGCGACGGATTAAAAATATTATGAAGCGACATATATTTAAACGAGACTTTTCTCTCACCAATAGCCCATCTAATTTGGTCAAAGAACCAACGGTCCATCGTCGAAGAAGTCTGGTCCGCCTTATCGACTAAGTTACTAATCTTCTCATCTGTTGTTATAGGGCCTAGATGTTGGGCCAAACCAACGTCATGCCATAGATAGACTGCCTCCTTCACGTGTTGTTGCAGTTTCTTAAGCTCCTCAGGATCCTCTCCGGGCGGTTGCCTCTCATCTCCGTATTTCGCGAGGTTGAGGATTGCCCACATCTTGTGGGGAGGATCATGGAGGAGGGCCCACGCCTTAGCCTTGAAAAACTTCTCCATGTAGGTGGATGTGAACTGTTTTAAAAGATGAATATTTCTAAAGTATGGCGTTGAAACGTGAGGAGAGGGTCATCCTCCTCGAGGCCTTGACGCCGCTCCACCCCGGCGCCGGCCGCGGGGCTGGCCACGTCGATTTGCCGGTGCAGAGGGACGAGTTCGGCTTCCCCGCCGTGTGGGCCACCAGCCTGAAGGGTGCTCTCAAGTCGACGCTCCTCCTCTCCTGCGACGCGCTCAGCGGCGAGCTAGATAGGGTTGCGTGCCGGAGGAGGGTGTTGCTGGTCTTCGGGCCGGAGACCGACGAGGCCCATGAATACGCCTCCGCGGTTTCGTTCCTAGACGCGCGTCTGGTGGCGATGCCTGCCAGGTCTCTGCGGGGCGTCTGGACGTACGTCACCTCGCCGCACCTCCTCCGATACCTCCTGCGCTACCTAGAGGCGGCGGGGCGCTCCGCGGCGGGGGAGCTGGGAAAGCTCCTGGAGGAGGTAAAGCAGGCCGTGGCTGGCGGTGGCGCTGTCGCGAGCACCGACAGGGTCTTGGTGGGGGACAACGCCGTCCTCAACGAGATGGCCCTCCCGGCGAAGACGCACGACGCGGCTGTCCGCCTGGCGTCGCTCTTCCCCGGGGAGGTGGGCAAGCTGGTTGGGGAGCAGGGGCTTGTGGTCGTCGGCGACGACGTCGTTGGGGAGGTCGTGAGGAGGAGCCTGCTGGTCCAGACGAGGGTTAGGCTGGACTACCGGAGGAAGACCGTGGCGAGCGGCGGCTTGTGGGAGGAGGAGTACGTGCCCCAGTTCACGATCTTCACAACGGTTCTCTTCTGCACCGGCGTAAAGGCGGCGAAAGAGAGGGCAGAGACGTTCGCCGAAAACGATGTCAAGAAAATAAAGCTTCAAGTTGCTTCCGAGGAGGAGCGCAGAAAAATAGAGGCCGAAATAAAGGAGGAACTTCAAAAGAAATACATAGAAATGATATCTACGCTGGAGAGATCTGATGCGGTGTGTAAGGAGGTTTTTAAAGCCGGCAATGGGTCACAGATCAGGAGCTTGGTGTTTGGCGGGAAGGAGACTGTGGGCAAGGGCCTTGCCAGCGTAGTAACTTGGGAGACATGATGCGGAGCAGATCTCTGGATCTCGCGGTGAGGTGCGTGGAGGCGCTTAAGGCGGTCTTCGGCGATCAGCCGGACGTGCTGGAGGGCTTCAGGTCGAGGGCTAGGGAGGCGGCGGCTCAGCTGTACTACAGCGGGCTCCCATATGCGGCGACCTACATGGCCGCCAAGGCGAGCAAGGAGAGGGAGAAAGGCGGGGGGTGGGTGAGCGGAAGCGCGTTGATGGAGCAAGCGCTCCGCGAGGCCGATTTGAAGGCCCTGTTCGAGAGGTGGAGGAGGGAGGAAGCTGTGAAGGACACTGCGTACGAGCTCTACGGCGCATGCATCATGAGGGCTCTGCGGGAGCTCGCCAGTCTCGACGCTACGGACTTCCTTGCGCTTGTAGATAAGTTGAACAGCCCGGAGACCCAGGCGGTTGCAGGGGCAACGGTTTCTGAGTTCGCTGAGTGGCTGAAGAGGCTGGCAGAGGCGGCGGTTCCGTGATATGGAGTACGCAACTCTTGAGCTGAGGCTGGAGACCCCCTTCCTCCCCGGCTCGGTGGACCCCGCCGCGCCCGACCCGGACTGGCCGCTGAGGCCGAGCGAGGTGAAGGGGCTCTGGCGGTGGTGGGCCAGGGCCTTGGCCGCCGGCGCGTTGTTCGAGCGGGGGCTTCTGCACGGCGCTGGGAGGAGGGACGTGGTGAAGGCGCCGACCTGGGAGGAGGCGGACTGCGTCTCGCAGATCGTCGGGCTGGACATGGGGCTGGGCTACGCGGGGGGGCGGGAGGCGCAGGCCTCCTGCTTCCGCATAGGGTTTGAACGGATAGACTTCGCCCCGCCCAAGGACGTCTCCCGGAACCTTGCGGCCCAGCTCCAGCGGGTGCGGCTGCTGACTCTCGGGGGCAGGAGGTTGCAGTACATAGACAGGGGCTCCGCAACGCTCGTCGTGGAGGAGCACGTCCCCTGTCCTCTAGACGGCAGGGCCGTGGAGGCGGCGCTGGGGGCCCTGGCCCTCGCCCTTAGGCTGTCCTGCTTCGGCAAAGGCGGGAGGAGGGGGCTGGGGTGTTTCTCTGTGAGGGCGCACGGGAGGTACTCGTCGCTGTTTACCGAGGAGCCCAAGGCGCTTATAAAACGCGCCGTGGCTGCAGCCGGCGCCGTGGTGGACCGCGCCGTCGCCAGATGCAGAGGGCTCCGGCGCGGGGAGGCCTCCCCCTGCGAGCTTCCGCCCATGCCTGCGCTAAGCACGGCGCGCCGCTACGACGCCTGCATCAAGGACTCCGCCGCCCTGACGCCGTACACGCTCGTCGCAGTAAAGGGGGTACGTCGGGAGGACCTGCACAACTTCTTCCTGCGGCCGGCGAGGACCAGAGTCCTCCACGGCGGCTACTCCGCCCAGGATGCGCTCAGACAGGCGCTCAAGGCGTGGATACTGGGCCTCCCAAGGGAGCAGAGGGGGACGGGCTACCGGATAATAGGCGGCGCCTCTAGGAGGGCCTCCCCGCTTATGCTTGCAATTGCCGGCAACGCCGCGTACCTCAGCGCTTTTACCTCCGCCGACTGGCCGCGGGAGCTGGAGTGGAGAGGGGGCGGGAGGCAGAGGATAGCTGTCGCCGAGGCGGACGTGTTGGCCGCCATGGCGCTTGCGCTTGGGGAGTTCCTCGACTACGTCAGGAAGCTGGGGGGCGAGGCTGAGACATGGCCCTAGAGCTTTCGCTTGGGGTAA
Organism: Pyrobaculum sp.; assembly: GCA_009903905.1. The sequence continues at coordinate 15,265 of WYEI01000196.1, forward strand.
ACGTCGTGAGCCACCTCCGCCGCAGACTGCTCAACTTCGCCTACGAGCGGCGCGGGGAGGTGACGAAAGACGACTTGAACAGGCTGAGCAGAGAGGTCATGCTGGAGATAGAGAAGGCGTTTAGATGCGAAGTCCTTACGCCGCTGTTTCAAGCCGTCGACAGCCACATGGACCGGGTGGTAAAGGCTCTCGAGGCGCTGGGCTACGCGACGATATATGATAAAAAGCTAGGCCTAATGACCAGACTCGCCATACACCTCCGTAGCCCCTACACCTCGCCGCTTGAGCTGGGCACCTCCTGGGACCCCTACTGGAATCTGCCCTACATACCGGCCACCTCGCTTAAAGGCGCCATAAGATCTACCGCCGAACTGACCCGCACCGCCTGCCTCAAGGATTTGGGCACGCTGGAGGAGGCGTCGTCCGTCGTCGTACTGGACGCGTACCCCATCCTCTGCCCGCGCGGCCGCTCCCTGGTCACTGTCGACATCATAAACCCGCACTACAGAGAGGTGGAGGGGAAGGCGAGCGAGGTCGAGTCCAGCCCCACGCCGCTGGCCATGCTCACGGTGACCAGCGGCACCGCGTTTCGCATAGCCATACTGGCCACAAGGAGGAGGCCAGCCTGCGCGGAGGAGGCGCTGAGCCGCCTGGTGTCGGAAGCCCTCAGGAGAGGAATCGGCGCAAAGACCTCGCTGGGCTACGGCATATTTAAATCCATTGAATAAAATAAACATGAGACTGTTCCTTCAACGCATCGGCCCCTTAGACGAGGCGCAACTAATACTGCAAAAGTCGACCATTCTTTATGGGCCTAACGGGTCGGGGAAAACGACTGTGGCGCGGGCGCTGGGGTTTGTGATCAAGCTCTTGAGAGGCGGGGAGGCTACTTCGGCTGAGGCGCTTGCGTTGATCTCGCGGGGAGCGGAGACCGGGAGGATCTCCCTGGACGGCTACGAGGTAGAACTTACGCGGAGACCGCGGAGCGCCGTAGCTGTGAAGATTATGAAAACTGGCGAGGTGTTGTATCAGCGTGAGGTCTCGGGAATTATTGCGACCGGCTTGGGCGAACAGCCATCTGTAGGCGTCCTGCTCCGCGTCCGCTTAGGAGATGTGGTTGTTGTGGATGGAGAGACCAAGACGTTACCGCTTATTGAGCTGGCATCGCCAAGTATAGTAACCCAGTGGGGCGTTGAGGGGAAGAGCGCTGTGGGCATGGACGAATATGCTGAGTATATGGGGGAGGTAAACGACATTCTATCGGGAATCACCGATCACGAGCTGGCCGCGGTGGAAGATAAACTCTACTATAGATCTAACGGCATACACTTCGACGAAGAAAATACTGCGGCTGGCATCCAGAGAGTGGCCCTCATAGCCGCGGCCTATGCTCTAGCAAAGAGGTTGTCGAAGAGTCGAGGCGTCCCGCCTTTGTTGTTCATAGAAAATCTCGAGACGGCGCTCCATCTTGATTACGTCGCATCCGTCCTCGGGTTCTTGACAAGTTCGGAGATCCCCACGGCAGTGGAGACCCACAGCGGGCTTGTGCTTAGAGCCGCCGTTCTTAAACAGCTAGATTACTATGTATTTACCAAGGGTACTGTCACAAAGGATCTAAAGGCGCTCGAGCTCTTCTGGAGAGAGGTACAGACCATGGCGGAGTTAGCATGAGATGCGGCGTTGTCGCCGACTGTTTTCAGACCCCCTCTAATATCCAGCCACATCAACAGTTACACGATACAGAATGCGGATGGCTGTGCAGAGATGGAAAACCTGTGCCGTCTCTCCTCTCTGGGGTAAACGAAATAAACAAAAGGCGAAGCTGTTCAAGCCAGACACGCCAGCTGGGTGTATGCAGACTTGATAGCAGTGCGTCAACTGGAACCCCTCTGTGTCAAATACATGGCCAAAATATGCCAGATCTATGTTTCGGCGTTAACTGTGGCAACGGAGTTCTATGGATAGCCGCAGAGTGCAAATGCAAGGTAAAGTCGCCAACGGTAGACCGTTTGCGGGGAGACCTCAAGGACAAACAACTGGGAAATTACGATGCCGTGCTGATCCTGCTTTCAAAGACAATTGTAGAGTACAATACTAGGAAGCAAAACGACATTAAACGGATGCTAGAACAGGGTCTATCAAAGGGACTAGGCAAAATGGTGGTAGTTACGTATTGTTATGATTCTCATAGAAGCTAGGGTAAACGTAGCTGAGACCAAGAAGAGGATCGCCAGCATCTGCAACAGCTATGAAGAGAGATGGTCAAGCGAAGACAGAGCGGAGCTTCTCTGTAACGTGGAAGATCTCACATTTTATGTAATCATAGTGGGCCTGCTCAACGCCGTCTTTGTCCAGTTCTTCCTCGAAAAGGCCAATGGCGAGAACATGTTTACAGACATCACCTACATGGTGGAAAAAGTGGAGAGATACGCCGCAGAGAACAAAGAGAAGGTTAAGTCCCTTCTGAGACTACTAGGCGAGAGACTCGGCGCAGTCTTCGCCGCAGTCACGCCGTATCCCTACCAGATCTTCACGCTGGACTTCTCCAACACTCTCTTCTACAAATTCCTGGAGTCACCTTGTGTTATAGATATGTTACTTATACGCGATCAGCCCTCCCTACTTGCCCACCTAATCGCGAAACTTGTCCGGATACATGCGCAGAAAACCGACGCCGCAACTGCAGAGATATTCCCCGAAGTCGAAATAGGGACGTTGCCCCAGCTGGCCCAGTGCCTACAGGGCCAGGAATGCGCTCTAGAAAGCACGAGAGCCCTCCTCCAGCAACTTCAACAGATGTGCCCCACGGAGGTGGACGGCGGCGTCGCCGTGGCGCGCAGGCCGGCGCCATCCGTCCGGGAGAGGTAGACGGCCCCCCATTCCACCGACGCCAGCAATGACGCCTAAAAGCCGGCGTCCACGAGCGCGGGAACCCCGATTTTCCAAGCGGCCAAGCCAGGACCACGCCCCAGTCCGTAAAGCGCGCGGCGCGGCGAAGAACGGCGCGCCTTTTTCCGTATTCCCGTTCGCCGGGCCTCTGCGCTACGGCGAAGAACGGCGCTCGCCTCGGCCCAACGCCGTCCCCTTTGAACGTAAAGCGCGTTCCCAAGGCGGCCGCCGAGGCTCAAGGAAAGACCCGAAAAACTTAAAAACCCAGAAAACCGCCCAACATGAGCGGTAGAATCTCAAGAAGGGTTGAAACTCGCGTAGAACTCCCTGGCCCTGGGGAAGTGCCTCTCCGCCTCCCTCGTAGAATCTCAAGAAGGGTTGAAACTACCGAACGCGGCAATTTAGGCAATACGCCGTTTTCTACGCTCGTAGAATCTCAAGAAGGGTTGAAACTCGATACGCGTCACCTCCAAACATATATTATCGTTACCGAATATGGTAGAATCTCAAGAAGGGTTGAAACGCGATGGCCAGGGAGCGGGTATCGGAGCTGAAGCTGGCGACCGTGGTAGAATCTCAAGAAGGGTTGAAACCTTGTCCAGGACGGATCCACATAGGGATACCAGACGAACAGTGGGTAGAATCTCAAGAAGGGTTGAAACGGCTCTATTTCGATTTTCTTCCTCTTCACCATGCCCCTTGTAGAATCTCAAGAAGGGTTGAAACTTTTCATCCCCGTCCCCCCTTGGGGGAAGGGATGTCAGTAGAATCTCAAGAAGGGTTGAAACGTAGCTGTAGTAGTCCGAGTAGACGACGTCCCCCACGTGGCGCCGTAGAATCTCAAGAAGGGTTGAAACTATGGGCAGTATATAGTGGTATAAATTGTGCTTCTCCATCGTGCAGGACAAAAGCTGATGGGCAGTCTGCGGAAACTAAGCCTGGGGCCCCGATATATGAATAGATGATTGGGATCCTGCGGCGGAACAACGGCGCGGAGGCTTGAGGGCAGGGCCTAGCTTGGCGCAGAGGCGTCCGAGGAAAAAGGATGGAGGTGCCATCCATAGACCGCCCGCCGTGCGTGGATTTCGACGGGGTTGAGCGCGGAGGAGGCGGGCGCCGGCCGATACGCAGCAGCTACACAGGCGCCTCCTCGCCAATCCTCCTCAGCTCCCTT
>WYEI01000111.1 GCA_009903905.1 Pyrobaculum sp.
CGTAGCGGCCTTTTCCTTGTCTATATGTTGGGCGATGTGGTCTGCGTAGAGCCTAGCCGTGTTGCTGTCAACTACGCCGGACGTTACGTGTAGGAAAAGAGACGTTTTAGCGCCTTCTATATATCAGTCTCACTGTCTCTTCCACCCTCTATAGGACTACAAACTTGTCAACCATGGAGCACGTGCAGTAGAGGAGGAAGGCTCGCCGGGGACCAGCTGTATGACCTCAACGAAGGCGTGGTGAGACTTGGCGAAGGACACGCGGCCCCGCCCTCGTTTCTTATGTGCAACGTTATAAAGGTCTATATATTGGCCGGGGTCGAGGAAGTGAAGATTATGCCGGGGGTCTTCATAAACTCCCTCGGGCGGCCTTCGTCGAGAGGCTCGCCGTCTATGTCGAATGCTTTAGCGCAACAGCGTCGACGTTCATGTATATATCTCGATAAATATATTTTACGATAAATCGTTATTATCACCCGTCCATAACTCTAAGTTTCCCCCGCTGAGACCCTTCATGGAGGCGACGGTGAGCCGCAAGGGGGAGAGAAAGGGGGCGTCGGGCTCTCCGCGTTGCTATCGTCGGCCTAGGAGCACCGAGGCGACGTTTTCAGCCTCAGCCGCCTCCGCCAGCTTTTTGTCGGCTGTGTAGAGCATCTCGCATCTCACGTATTTGCATGTGGCGATTTGCAGAGCGTCCACCACATACATGTGGTGGCGGAGCACCACGGCGATAGACCCTCTCAGAATCTTCCCCACTAGAGGCACCATCCCTCGCCGAGTCCTCAGACGTGGCGGTCGTGGTGGTGTTGACAGGAGGCGCCGAGGAGGAGGTGCTGTCGCAGGCCGCCAGCTACAACGTCCTGCTCGCGTGGCCGCACTACAACTCCTTGCCGTCTGCGCTGGAGGCCGCCGCGGCGCTGAGAGAGGGCGGCCGGTACGCCAAGGTGCTGGAGCTCCCCGCCCCGCTGGCGAGCCCCGGCGAGCCGCTCCTAAGGGCTCTACGCCTCATATCTCTCATGAAGACGGGGGTGCCCAAGTTCGGCGTTGTGGGGAGGCCCAACAGGTGGCTGGTGGCCAGCGGGCTGGCGGGCGCCGCGGCGGAGGAGATGCCGCTGGAGGAGACCCTGGAGGGCTTGAACCCGGGGGACGGCATGGAGGAGGCGAGGCGCATCGTGGAATTGTCCTCTGTCGCCGGGGATGTATAGAAAACGATGAATTGGTTCCTGCAGGTTCTTCTTCACAGGAGTAATTGTACATGTAAGGAAAAACCTGTAAGATACCTATGAGAAGTGGAGTGTCCGATTAGCTGACGTTGTGAAACCCGGCAAACTGTGACGTGTATATAGACGTCGAGAAAAAGAGGGACTATGCCGTGAGGACGGTTCATTACGTTTAATTGGTCACAGCGTCTCATGGAGAAAATTGAAAGAATTCTCGAAAGATACAAAATCTACATAGGCGTAAAAGACGTCAAATTGGTGGTGAGGCCGTACAAGACTAGGGATGCCTTTTCTGATCTGACGAACAGAGTCATATATCTCAACGAATACCTAATCGACGATGAGGAGGTTGTTGAATACCTGATCCTCCGCGAGTTGATACACATAAGGCTCCACATGTACCCTCCGATGAGGTACACCGGCGGCTTGTCCTACGCCGAGAAGTTTGAAAACACCCTTTACTTCTTAATCCCAAAGGAGAAGGTTGAGGAGATTAGGGAAAAGATGGTGAAAAAACTGATAGAGGCGAACCGGAGGCTTCAGTAACCTCTTTTTCCTCCTTTTTGCGGGACCCCGCCTCGTGCTCCGCGAAGGGCTCCTCCGGAGGGATAATGTAGGCAAAGGATGGGGAAAAAGAGGCTTATCCGCCTGCAGGTACATCCTTACAGGACTTGACTCACAGGTATAATTAGACCTGTGAGGAAATACCTGCGGGGAGTATCTGCAGTTATTAGCTAAGGCGCCTCCTTTTCGCCACACAGCGGGACGGCCTCTGCGGTCAGCTCCACGTGGTATATCCTGGCAGGTATTCCTGTGGGTCTGTACCTGCCAGTCTTTACCTGTAGAGAGAAGGCTTATATAGCAAAGCAAAAGAAGAGACATGGATAGGACAGTTCAACATGCGCCTCGGCGTTTAACGTGTTATGGATAGAAACATAGAAAGAAAAGAACGTCTAGAGCTTGCGCTGAGGCTTGTTGAGAAGCCGCCAACTATTGAGGAGGTGCTTGAGGAGGTCTCCACCCGCGGCGTCTTGAGGGGGCCTGTGGACTGGGTCTTCCCGGCGTGGATGCTGTACGTGGAATACGCAGTGCAGAAGATCGCAGAGACGTTTCCGTTATCGGAGGGGGAGAAGAGACAGCTCTTCCACTTCAGAGACACGCTGAAACGACTTCTGCAAGAGGCGTGGACACAGGCCAAGGAGAAGCTGACGGCGCTACACAAAGCCGTCGCCGAGGGCACGTACAGGGTAGAGGGCAACAAGCTGTACGCACCGGACGGGACGTGGATAGATGTAAGAGGGGATTCCGCTCCACATATTACGATCCGCGGCGTAAGCGCCTCGGCGCGTTTTCCCGACCTGCTGAAGCTTCCGCATGAGAGGCTTGAGCTACTCCAGCTCGGCTGGAGGGCAAGCGATGAGGGTGAAATGGGTGGTCGACCTTACATGAAAACTACACAGCCTTGGCAAGTGTTCGCCTGGACAGCAACGAGATACGGAGAGCTTTATACACAAATCAGTTCACTCAACTTAACACGCGAAGGAATAAGCATAATGGTATGCCTTAGGGCAAATAGCTGGAAGCAGAAGTGGAACAAGAACGAGGCCGTAGACCTCGTCGTGAACCACCTCAGACGCGGCGAATGGACGCCCCTGTTAACAATGTGGCTGGGAGATGGGGAGGTCGATCGGAAGAGGGTACTACGTGGCGATTACAAGATTGTTGTTGCGGCTAAGGAGCCTTGGAGGCTAGGCCCAAGCAAAGGCATGAAAAAGGCCCTAGTCGCCTCCGGCAAGGAGGCGTTTGTAAAGCTTAGGGAGTCGACGGGCGCACACGGCGTTCTGCTTGATCTGCTGAAGGCCCACAAGTGGATTGAGGTAAAGCTGGCCACCGAGGACGGCTTTAGAGCCGCCTACAAGCTGAAGACGAAGAAGAGGAATATCGACGTCCTCAAGGAAGTTTATGGACGTAACAACAGCGAAACCCCTACGGTCTCACACGATGAGGTGAACAAACCGGGCACCGTGGTTGTAGCAGGTGTCGTGATGTACTTACAATTTGTCGCCAACAGAGGCGGCTCGCTCTTCGCCAGATGCTACGTCTGCAACGTCGGAAAGGCGCTCGCCATAGCCGAAAGGCTTGAGTCGGTGGGGCTTAGGCCGAACGTAGTAAGATCCGGCCCCAAATACGCAGTACAAATTGCCACTGCAGACCTCCTGAGGTTAGCAGAGAGAGACGAAGCCGTCAGAAAAGCCACAGCGCTGTACCTCGCCGAGAAGGCGAAAAACGGCACGCCGAAACAAAGAGAAAAAATCGAAAAGTTTCTAAAAAGACACCCTCTTTTTCATCTAAATCGTCCTGCCGTCTTCTCGAAGCCGGCATTGCTACGTGTTAGTCAATGAATTAAAACGTCGAGCTTGGTCGATATGTAGAACTGCAGAACCAATGACGGCATGCAGAATTAACATCGGCACATTGAAAAATCTATGCGGTAGGAAGGCATCACGACGAAGCTCCCCAGGCGGGCTAGCGTCCTGACTTCTCTCAGCATTAGAGAGACGGCGGTCTTTACGTCTCCGGCGAGCTCGCCCCGCCTGGCTTTTTTGTTTAGGACTGAGGCCGCCTCGCCGATGTTGAGGACCGAGGTGGCTAAGACGGCTGATCCCCTATATGCAGAGTCGAAGAGCTTATCCACCTCCTGGGTACCCTCCTCCTCGACGTAGCGCTTG
>WYEI01000180.1 GCA_009903905.1 Pyrobaculum sp.
CGCTCTACTGGATGCTGGACCCCGTGAAGGAGCTGACGTGTATCTCGCAGATAATGGGGCAGGGGGGCAAGCTCCTGGTCGGCCAGCAGGTGGTGGAGTCCACGCCCGGACTCGTCGCCGTCGTGACGTCCTTTGGCGCGAAACACGTATTCAGCTGGAAGGGGGTGGAGCAGATGTTGAAATCCGCAGGCTACGAGCTGTCTAAGCGCTACCTCAGATACATGCCGTACTACATAGCGGTGTGGGAACCTAGGAGGTAGACTTAGCTAGGTAGATATACACCGAGCCAAACCCCTTTTCTCTAAATGTGATTAACATGGCGTATCTACTCACCACTTCGCGAAGCTCCGAATTAGGCGGAACAGTCAACACAATCGCATGGATCTTCTCGTACTCAGCACACACCTCCCTAGGCGCCGCAAAACAGACAAGTCTCGGCAAGATGTATTTGGTGTATATTAGGAGCAAACGCCTCACGAAAACGCTGTCGGGTTTTCCAATAGACACCACCAGCTGAAAGTTGGAGACGCGGCTGAACTCGGCCACGGCCCTTTCAAGGTTCATCGCGGCGTGTAGAGAGTAGCCCGCCAGCAACAGGTCGAACCACTTGTCTCTAAACGGCATGTGTTCAAACATGCCGACGACCTTATCGTCAGCCACGTCGTTAGCATACAGCATCTCCGGCGTGGCGTCCAGCGCCACGACGTACCTAACCCCCCTCAGGTGCCTAGCCATGTTACCAGGCCCGGCGCCGGCGTCCAGCACTTTAAGCGTCGCCTTCCCGTTTAGGCTGTAAAAAAGAGCCACCGCCTCCCTCCGCCACCTATCCACGTTCCCCAACGTGGCCAACATGTTAGCCCTCTCATAAACCCTAGTTATCCTCCTGTAGGCCTCCCTCACTACGTGCCACTCCTCGCCGAGACCCACTACCTACGCCAAGTAGATGTATATAAACCAAACCGCCGCCGCGGCGCCAGCCGCCCAAAGCCACGGCCAGTCCCGGCCCATCCGCAGAAGCCAGACGTCTAAACCCGCGACGCCGTGGATAACCGCAACGACGATTGTGACAAGGGCCGTCCAGCCCAGGTGCAACCGTGAACACACGGCGTAGGAGCTGAAGAGGCCGAGAGTCGCCCCCTCCACCACCTCGGGCTTGACAAGACACAGCCCCGAGACCGCGGCTAAGAAGCCGAAAAGGATTAGCAACACCGCAGTGACGTCAAGGACAAAAAAGCTTAAACCCACCCTCGCAGACATATACATGCTGAGACGCAGTTTTTTAAAATTCCTAGCCGCCACCCTGCTGGGGAGGCTGGCGGCGGGCCTGGCGGCAACTCTTGCCTCGGCCGCGGCAATATATTTAGACCTCACACAGATAGACGTGAAGAAGACAGCTCAGAAAAGGGCGGGGGCCACGGAAATCCACCTGCCCTACCCGAGGCTACGCGGCCCCGTATCGGTGGAGGAGGCCCTGGCAAACCGGAGGTCTGTGAGGGAATACCGCGAGGAGCCCGTCACAATTGAGGAGCTCGCCCAGTTGCTGTGGGCGGCGTACGGCATATCCGAAACGACATACGGACTAAGGACAGCCCCAAGCGCAGGTGCCCAGTACCCGCTGGAGCTGTATGCAGTCGTGGGAGACCTCGGCGTGAAGACCGGCGAGGGGTATCTGCCGGCCGGCATCTACCACTACGACGTCTATGCCCACAGCCTGCGGATGCGTAAGGCCGGCGACTATAGGGAGGCGCTGTACCGCGCCGCGCTGGAGCAGATATGGGTGTTAAAAGCCCCCGTCTCGCTGGTGTTCACAGCCGTCTACAGCAGAACCACGAGGGTATACGGCGAAAGGGGGCGGCTCAGATACGTGCCCATGGACCTCGGCCACGCCGGCCAAAACGTGTATTTACAAGCAACTGCCCTCGGGCTGGGCACGGTAGCGGTCGGCGCCTTCTACGACGATGAGATAAGCGAAATCTTGGACCTGCCGCCGGAAGAAACACCGCTCTACATAATGCCTGTTGGCAGGCCCCTAACCCATTACAGCCTGACGGAGAAGGAGCTAGCGGAGTACTATCTGCGACATAGGGCTAGCCGCTGATATTTTTCATTGCAGCCATAAGCATCGCAAGTTGTTGGAAGCATGGCGTTTATGCCTTGGGATATCTACGAGGCGTTTGACCTGCTGAGGAGGGGCCCCTCTACGCAGACATGATTAAGGATGCCCCAAGGCTCACGAAAATATGGAATGCGGCGTCGTCTTTGGAAGAGTTTTAACCCCCTAGACTTCTCCCCCACGTGTATGTACTAGTTCTATCTCTGGGAGACCCCGTCTCACGCACCTTCCTCAACCTGTTGCCCGAGACCCCTCTGGTGGAGACCCGGGGCGACGTGGAGATCAGAAAACTAAGAGATCTGCCCCTGGTAATACATAGGGGAGAGCCTACGGATTTCGACAGAGAAGACATCTTAGCCCCACTCGGCAGGTACGCCCTCTTCATCTCCCGCCACGAAATGACTAACCCCAAGCCCATTTTCACCGTCCACACGCCTGGGACCTGGCCCGACGTGTCTGTCTCGAATCCCCACCTCGTCTCCGCCGTCTTCAGAACTCTATGCAAGTATGTATATGAGCCGTTTACCTGCGCCTTTGAAGCCACCCACCACCCCCCAAACACCTCGGCGGTGTCCGCCACATTTGTAGAAGTGGGTAGTACAGAGAGTGAGTGGACAGACAGAAAAGCCGTTGACGTCCTCCTCCGCTCCGTTGAGGAGGCGCTGGGCGGCGGCCTGCCTGAGAACCCGCCTGCTATGGTGGTGGGAGATCTGCATTACGTGACGGTTGCAGACATGGCGTTGAGGGGCGAGGTAGACCTAGGCCATGTGGTGCCTAAATACGTGGAGATAACCCTAGAGGCGGTCAGGACCGCCTACAGGAAGCACACCGCGCCGGTTAAAAAGGCTGTTGTTTTTAGGAAAAACGTGAAAAACCCCACCCGGGGCGAGGTTGTGGAGTTTCTCAGGAGCCAAGGGGTGGAGGTTGTGCTGAAGGGGTGACCTGCAGGCCCGTCGTATTTGAGCCCCTGGAGTGGCTTTACGTGATGCGGCTAGCCACTAGGCTACTTCCGGAGCTGTCCTTCCACAGAGACGAGGAAGCGGCGGGGGTTGCCGCCAGTCTAGGCGGCGTTTCGATAGACACGTTACGAGATTTCGACTGGAGCAACCCCGTGGTGTATATGCCCCCCTTCGAGAGGTTGGCCAGCGGCTCCGTGGTCGTGGCGGTGGAGGGCTACACGGCAAGGAAGCTGGAGCGGCGCAACGTGAGGGCGGACGTGGTGGTGAGCGACCTAGACTTCGAGCCAGATGGCGTGTGGCTGGGCAGGTCGGCGGTGGTGCACGTCCACGGCGACAACTACTGGCGGGTGCCGCGTGGGCCCTGGGTGTACACTGTGCAGAACTGGCCGCGGGGTTGCACCTTCAACATATCGGGCTTCACAGACGGCGACAGGGCCGTCTACCTGGCGTACTACATGGGCGCAAAAGAGATTACGATATCCGGATTCTATCCCAACATAGTTCTGAAAAGAGACGACGTTGTGAAGAGGAAGAAGCTGGCTCTGGCATCACTTCTCATAAAACGGGTGGCCTTAAGAGTCTCTGTAGGTTTTATCTAGTAGGTACTCTATGGTGTAGTGTAGACTAGCGAGTCGTCTTCCGTCTATTTCTATCTTCATGTATTCATCTAGCGTAAGTTGTATAGGCGACATATCTTGTCCTGAGATCACAACACAAGGCGAGCCGCCGCAGAGAGCAAGAGTGTAGATGGTGCGGAAAGGCTCTAGCTCGATGAAAAACCATATCTGACCGCCCACCTCCTCTAACGCCTTCTTTAGACGGGAAAGCGGCACGACTTCTAGCGGCATTACTCGCCGAATTTTTCAGTAAC
>WYEI01000016.1 GCA_009903905.1 Pyrobaculum sp.
TCCTGCTGTTGCAGACCTCTAGGGAGGTTGTGGAGCTTGCAAAGAGGGTCGGCGTGAGGAACTTCGTCTATGTGGAACGAACCCCGAAGCCCAACGACCCTCTGAGACTTTCCATGTTCCGCTCGGCAGACATCCTCGTGCTCACCGCGTCTAGGTACCCCGCGGTGTATTTCGCCGAGAGGACCACCATGTTTCAGTACATGTCCTCCAGCAACGCCATTTTAGCCGAAGACACGCCTGGAGTCCGCGGAGCGGTTCGCCACGGGGAAACCGCCTACCTAGTCCCCGTAGACCGCCCAGAGAAACTTGCGGAGGGCATCATAGAGCTGTTGCGGGACGACGGCCTGAGGAAATACATAGGGCGTCAGGCGCGGGAGCGCCTGGAGCAACAGTATACCTGGCAGGCGCTTGGGAAGAAGGCAAAGGAGCTGTTACAGTGACCCATCTCGCTCGCCGGCTTTAGGGGGCCTATAAGCCACCCTATGTCTGGCACAGGGATGCGTTACAGGTGGAGGGGTCTGCCTGACGTAGTCATGAGAAGCCTTGGCGAGCAGAGCCCGCGGCGCGGCTTGACGACCGGCACTAAGGAGTTGGGTCTCCGGTGTATGTGAAGGAGGTCCTCCTTACCTAGCTACTCGGTTTATAATCTCGCGGGCTTTCGGGGCCAGAGCATTCCAGCTGTATTTCTCCTCCACTTCTTTACGGGCGTTTCTGCCCAACTCCTCCGCCTCATCACTGTGGGCGATGAGGAGCTCTATCTTCTCGGCTAAACTGTGGACGTCGCCGTATTTCGCAATAGCTGCAGTGTGTCCATCTTTTAGTACGCCCGCGACACCGGGGGAATACTCTGCGACTATGGCGTTGCCCGCCGCCATGAACTGATACATGGTGGTCCTCTCGGCGAGGTATACGCCTGGCGTCTTGGAGACAGGTAGCACGAGGATCGAGGCGGCTCTCAGGAAGGAGAGCCGCAATGGGTCGTTGAAGAGCTTCGTGGGCTCTATCAACACCGCTCTCTCTATATTGAACCTCTTAATCATTTCTCTGACTAGTTGATTCTGCCCCCATGTCTGGATCGCAAGGACCACGTCTTTGTTCTTCTTCTCCGCCAAGCGATACGCACCTAACACCTTATGGATGCCGTGGTAGATGTGCCCGCCGCCGCTGTAGCCTACCACGACCTTACCCTCCAGCTGTGGGTAGCGCTCATAGATAAGCCTGGGATCTGCCTTCAAGGGGTCAAACACGTCGAGATCTACCCCGAAGGGGAGGTACTCCACGCACTTAAGCCCTGCCCTTCTCAGAAGCGCCGCAATGGCCCTGGACCACGCAATGACGCACTCCGCCTTTCTCAACGCGGCGAAGTCAAGGGGGCTAAACACTAGGTAGTCCTTGTCGCAGTGCCAAAGATCCATGAGATCTACCACCACCCGTACGCCGGCGAGTCTGGCCGCTAACACGCCTACTAGGTTCTTTATAACTACTAAATCGTATTCGTGGCTAAGTTTTTCCAGAAATCCTGCGATGCTGGCTTCTTTTATCAATGCTCCAATAATATATGTTCTATCTTGTCTATAACAATTATTTATATATTTTGATATATCAAGTTCAAGGAAATTTATATATTTTTGTTTTACCACTTGTTGTTGCTTTACAAAATCCTCAAGCCGCTTGTTGGGGTTCCTCAGATGCCCCGCCAGGGTTCTGATGCGGTAAACCTTCGCCCCAGTTGCCCGTGCGAAGAATATTGGACGCGGAAATATGCGCAGATCAAAGCCGGTGAGGTAGGCTATCTTAGCCATGGCCAATCCATGTACAGATATCTTTAAGTCTTAGAGGCATGAAAAGCGCCATTAACGTGTAGAGGGTTAAAGCCTTGATGTGCATCTCAACGCCCTTTCTGCCTCCGTAGCGCATTATTTGGTAGATCAATGGAAGAAGTTCGACTGCTGGGGCGATCGGAGTTGCGAACATGCCCAATGCGGCCGTGGCATGAACCGCGGCAAATATTGCGGCGTTTATCTTCTGTCGGCGCGACGGCGTGTAGGCGTATATGAGGGCTTTTTTGCCTATGCCCCGGAGGTATTGTCTAAGCGGCGTAGTTACAGGCACGTCGCTTAGCCGCCTCTTGTTTATGTCGTAGGCCGCCGTGGAGATGTAGAAGCTTTGGAAGCCCTTGCAGTATGCCCTTAGGCATATGTCTCTGTCTTCTGCCTGCGTCATCCTCTCGTCGAAGAGCCCCACCTTTCTGAACACGTCTCGGTGGAAAAGCGTCACGCTGAACACCACGAAGGAGACTGGGTAGGCCGTGGGACTGGGGTCGTCGCTTAGGCCGGCCATTATGTTTTGTATATCTTCTTCAGATGCGACGTAGACGTCTCGACGCGTCAGCGCAACTATCGGCTTGTCTTGCTGGAGAAGCGCCTTAAGCGCAGACGGCGGGGCTAAGATGTCGCTGTCCCAGTAGACTAAATACTCGCCTGAGGTCTCCTTCACTGCTATGTTGCGCGCCTCGGGGATGTTGGTGCCCGGCGCGTCGATTATCCTCGCCTGCGGCAGAACCTCTCTTACAAGTTCCTTCGAGCCGTCTGTGGAACCTCCGTCGACATACACCACCTCTACATCTCTCCCCACCTCTCGCAACGCAGAACGAACGGCGCGGAGGCTGTAGTTGAGGATCCACCTGCTGTTTTTACCTAGGATTGCAACGCTCGGCGAAGACATATCACAACCTATCCGCAGTAATTTACGTATTCCGGTAGCGGCTTTCTATAAAATGCGTTTCTCGGCGGTTTTTCGTCGTAGAAAGGCACATAAGTTTTTACAACCACACCGCTCTTGATATATGCTTTGTGTGATTTTCCGCCGATTCCGCCGACGTTGGGCAAGGAGTTAGATTTTCGTATTTCTCTACCCACCTCTCCTCTGCTACTGCGTTGTCGAGAAACAGTATTACATTTCCCTTGGCGTTGTCTATTGCCATCTGCACTGCGTTTGTGAAGTTCCCCTTCTCCTGAACGACGAGCTTTATGGGTAGTTGCGAGGAGAAGCTTCTCATCACTTCCTCGCTACCGTCCCCCGACGGCTTCAGCGCTATCACCTCCTCTTCGGGTTTTCTCGTCTGGCTGTCGACGCTGGTTAGCGAGCAAGGCAACGCCCGCGCCCACCTGTAGGTCACTATGGCTACAGTAACCTTCACAATCAGGGATTGATGCCCCTAATTAAGTTTGAGCCAATGGACTTGCGGCGGGTTGCACACCACTACTTGGATTCGCTGAACGGCGACTCTGACTTCTGTCTCTGCGGCTTTGGTACCTGGCGAGCCGAAGTTTAGGTCTAGCGCAGGGCTGTTTGTAGCATTCAACCAGGTCCTAGGCCTTTCTTCAGCTTGTGCCTGCTTGACCCTAGATGGTCTTTAATCGTACTAGACGCCGAGTGGACTCCAGTTTTGCGAGGCTGGCATCCTTTTTGCCCCTCGGCGTTGCCGAGGGACCTCTGGGGTTTACGCCATGTGGCGTTTGCCGTTGCGGTTTCTCGGCGCTGGAAGGCTTAAGTATGCAGAGATCGAGAAGCTTGAGCTTGCCACCGGCGGGCCGCCGAAGCGCTGGGCGAGTTTGGCTTCGATGTCGTGTATGTGGATGCGGCGCATAGGGATTTCGTGGCTTATACAGACGTGGCGGAGGTGGCTAGGCGGCTTCTCGACGCCGCCTCCGACGTCTCTGGCTTGGCCCAGCTGAAGCTGGCCTACCTAGCCGTAGACCTGGCCAAGGAGTTGATCGGGCGGTGGGGCAAGAAGAAGGTGGCGGTGCTTGCGGACGAAGTGTTTCAGGCGGTGGGGCTGGATAAGGCTGGCATATACGTAAAGAGCCTCTTGAACCTCATCGAATACCCGCCGAGGAGTTACGAAAAAATCGT
>WYEI01000041.1 GCA_009903905.1 Pyrobaculum sp.
CAGCCCCCGCCTGAAAAGGACCCCGAAATCGGCGTGGGGAGGCGCGTGGCTTGGCACACCCCACTGCATAGAGAGGCGGTGAGGAGGGCGCTGGCCGAGCTGTAGGCACGCCGCCGATATGATGTCGGGGACTTCGCTCCTGGTCGCTAATGGAGGAGTACGATGTCTTTGACTTTCTCCATGTGCCTGACGGCGTCTTCCCAGTGCTCTTTGAAGGTGGCTGGGTCGAGGTCTCTTTCGTAGAAGTATCTATGCATTACCTCAGCCGCCTTAAGCATGTCGCGGAAGGCTTGTCTGTGTTCTACGTTGTGGGTGACGTAGTTGTACAGCTTGCCGTGGCTCCACGCGGCTATGAATACCCCTCTGAGGGCGGCGTGTAGCTTGATGAGGGCGGTTGCGGCTCCCCACAGCTTTTCGGCCGCCTTTGAGTAGTCTCCTTGTTTCAGCAGCCTGTGGGCTTCGCTGTAGTACTTCTGGAACAGCTCCATGTACTTCTCGGCCCTCTTGGAGGGGTTCGTGGCCAAGTTCTTCAACTCGTCTGCGGCGTCGTCCTCGTCCCAGCCCATGGCCTCCGCGATCTCCCTCAATATTAAGATATCGCTCTTGTACAGCTGCATGCCGCTGGCCAGCTTAGTGGCCAGGGAGACTACCTCGGGGTATTCGCGGCGGAGCTCTTCAAGGCCTTCGACAGTCCCTTTCTGCTCCGCTTTGGCTGGTATATAGATTTGTGCGCTGGCCACAGTACTTCCGCTCCCGGTAACGTAGCTTACCGACGGCGTCTCTAATCTAGGGGCGCGCGAACTTGGAGAGATGACTAATGTGTCGCTCATAATTATTTCCTTGGTTTCCAGCTTACTTTATAGAGCCAGTGAACCCAGTATATGGGCTCGTTTGTCGGCGATCTGTAGTGCGTGTTTCTGGCGACCCTTCGGCTACAACCCTCACCTCGAATTCGCCCCGCGAGCTCTGGACGACCTCCTCGGCGGGTTTTTGTTCGACGATGTCGAGCAACTCCCAGCCGTCTCTGGCAAGCTCGAGACCTGGGAAGAGCGGCTTTGACGAGCTCTCTGAGGCTGTCTGGGATAAACTCTACGTAAACGCCTCCTGTGGCGTTTTCGTAGAAGTTTACGCCGCCGAAAGGCGAGAAGCCTATCTCCTCGACGTCAACGATAAGTATCTTAAGCCGCAGATGCGCGACGTCAGACAGCTTGATGTTGCCGACGCCTACGGGCCGTTGAGACACGGTGTGAATGTTGACTAAACTTAATAAGCTTATCAACGAGAGCTTAGCTCTAAGGTTTGTCGACGCGGCGAAAGTCTTGCCTTGGGGGTGGTGAGGGGCAGGTTTTGGGTGTTGATCCTCGAGGCGTATCTCCACAGTAGGGCGTCGGCAAAATGTTTTTATTTTAGGATTTTCTTTAGTCTCATGAATATCACGGAGACGCGGAGATCCCCTAGTTTGGCGGAGTACGTGAGTTCTGTGGTGGAGGATGCTAGAAGGCAGAATCCTAGGCTTGTTGACTTAGATAGGTTGGCGGAGATCCTGCCTCCTAGGCGGATGACTTATTGGCCGTATTTTATTGGAGAATGGAGTGTGGGGTGACGTGATACAGATGTCGGTGGATAATTCGCTATATTTTAAAATACTTCAAGAGCATAGACCGTCTCTCGAGGATTTAAATAAGAAGAGGCGGGCTGTATTGGCGGAGTTGCAGGGGATGTTATACGCGCCGGTTATAAGTTACATGGCGAATATATCGCATCCTCATTCCGCTATGTATCAACCTGATGTGGATGCTATGGTTAATTTTATTCAATATTACTCAAAGAAAGATGAAAGAATTTACTTAATAATTGAAAGTCCAGGCGGTGATGTTAATGTTGCGGTTAAACTAGTGAAGATACTTCGTGCAGTGTTTCCTAAGGGCTTCTCTGTTATTGTCCCAAGTGTTGCTAAGAGCGCCGCCACGATGCTGGTTCTTGGCGCTGATGAAATAGTGGTAGGTCCGTCTTCTGAATTAGGGCTGATCGACCCACAGATGATAATGTTTACCGGTAACCCGCAACAGCCTTTTGCTGTTATTTCCGCGAGATTTATTATTAGGTTTATTGAAAACGCAAAACGAGAAATATCGGGAAACCTCAACCTTGTTAATGTTTATTATCCATTATTGCAGCAACTTAGACCGGATCTTATTGAGATGGCTCAGGAGGCGATAGAAATGTCAAAGGAATACGCGAAAGAGTTATTAAGGCAAGGATTAATGAGGGGGGCTTCTGATGACGAGATTAATAAGGTTGTGGATTATTTGAGTGGAGAGGGGTTACCTGCTCTGCATGAATCTCCTATAACCTATGACAAGATCAAAGATCTGGGAATGAGTGTTGTCTATTGGGATCAGGGTGACCCTAGGTGGATTAAAGTGTTGGAGTATTACTTTAGAGTTAAAGCTTTCTTCCAGATAAATTCAAATGTTACAAAGATAATTGAAACTCCAAATGAAAGCATGATACAGCAAGTACAGATTATACAAATACCGCATCAAGTTGTTCAACAACCACCTCCAGCGGCTTCAACAAAGCAGTAGCGGATTTTTTCTGTTGTTTTTGAAAATGTCTCAGTTGGAGTCGGTGAGGTCGAGGCTAGGGGCTGGTTCTTGAGTTTACCGTCTCAGCCTGTAGAGACTGGAGGCTGGCGCCGCGGCGCCAGTCGCCTTGTTGCTTGTGGCCGTTTTCGGGGTGTTGAGTAGAGCTACCCGACCTTTCCCCTGGCGGCACAGGGGTTGAGATATCGCGTTGATGGTCCTAGGGTTTGGCTGGGTTGGTGGTTTGGAGCAGATATCCGCATTCGGGGGATATCTCTTCTAGTTTGCCTGTCCTGGGGTTCGCTTTAAAGCCTAGCGTTTCGAGGGCGTGCACCCCCAGCAGGGGCGTCGGCACGTTTAGCTCGGCTACGAAGGCTGGTCCCCTCCTCCCTTTGACCTCCACTTCTGCGAGGAAGATCCTGGCTTTGATCTTCCTCCCGTCTGCCAGCAGTAGGTCGACGGTGTAAGGCGTCTCTAGGAGTCCCAGCTCTTTGATGGTTTCTGGGTCTAGGACGATGTAGGTGGAACCTGTATCGACTAGCATCTTCACGTCTCTCGACGCTTTCACGCCTCTGACCGTGACGTTTACGTAGGTGAAGCCCATGCCGATAAATAGGCCGTGCCGCATTTAAAAATCTGTCTTGACGCAAGGGGTCTCGGTGGGGTTCTCGGGGTGTCTCGTCGGCGTACTTGTCCGCCTTCGTCGTTTTGTCGGACCGAGGCTGTGGAGCCGCCGGGGTGCGCCGGGGTATCTTCGTCGCTGGTTTTTTGCTAGGTGTTGGTTGAGGATCCGCCGAGGTGGAGGCGGTGAAGCCGTGCCGGTGGGGGTGGATCAGCCGCCGTCTGCGGTTAGTTTGTTGAAGAGAAAGGGATATAAAATGTTGTGCTATTTTTGGTGTGTCTCAGTCGGTAGTTGAGGGGTTGGTGGAGGGGGTTGGTGGAGTTGAGGCTAGGAGGCTGGTTCTCACGTTGTACGATGTGTTTGCGAGTGCTTACAGGGAGCTTTACAGCTTGGTTGAGAGTTTTGATGAGGATTTGTCGAGGGGGGTTGTGGATGTTGATGAGTATTATAGGGAGGCTGTCGTTCGCAACATGTATCTAGATGTTTATTTTCTGGCTGGTAGGCTTAACGAGGTGTTGGTGCGGCATCCCGAACTGCTTGGGGTGCTTCCCGGGGCGGCGCCGATGCAGTCTCCCGATGCTTTGTATAAACTACTTGGCGTCTTGGCTGGTGTTTTGTTTAGGATTGCCTGTGGGTTTGAGGGGCCTGGGAGGGGCGTTCTTGTCTTGCTTGG
>WYEI01000207.1 GCA_009903905.1 Pyrobaculum sp.
GGCGGGCGAGGCTCAGTTGCGGAACGCGGTGATGGGGTGCAAGGTGGCCTTTGTTATGTTCTTTGGGAAGACATGCCCCTACTGCCAGATGTTTGACCCCATCTTTAGGCAGGTCGGCGAGAGGTATCGAGACGTCGCCAATTTCGTGAAGGCCGACGTGGAGCAGTTTTATCACCTCGCCGCCGCCTTAGGCGTCATGGGGACGCCCACCACTGTGGCTTTTGTGGACGGCCAGCCGGTGGAAGTCGCGCCGGGCTTTATGACGGCGCCGCAGTTCAAGGCCTTCGTAGAGTCCGTACTCGGCTACGCTAGGTGCAGATAATACTTTAAAGGGGGCATCGTAGACACCTCAATGGTTAGGGTGGTAGTCGTAGGAGGCGGCGCAGCGGGTGCCTCCGCCGCTGCTAGGGCGAGGCGTCTGGATCCCAACGCCGAGGTTATCCTGATCGAGAGGGGCTCCATGATCACACACGCGCCGTGTGGGATGCCCTACGCCATAGGGGGGATTGTGAAGAGCCACGAGGAGCTGATGACATACACCCCTGAGGAGTTCGAGAAGGAACGCAACATAAAGGTTCTGACCAGAACCGCCGTTGTTGACGTAGACGTGGATAAACATGTTGTGGTGACGAGGAGAGGGGAGGGGGAGGAGAGGATAACGTGGGATAAGCTGGTCATAGCCACCGGCGCGAAGCCTCTCGTGCCCAAGATACCAGGCGCCGACCTGAAGGGCATACTCACGCTGAGGCACCCCGACGAGGTGCCTGACCTGAAGGGCCATCTGGAGAAGGCTAAGACGGTGGCTGTGGTCGGCGGCGGCTACATAGGCGTTGAGATGGCCGACGTGTTGCTGGACATGGGCAAGAGGGTCCTCCTGTTTGAGATGTTTGACCAGGTGCTACCCGCCTCGCTTGATCCAGATACAGCCGCCGTGGTGGCGGAGGAGATGAGGGGCAGAGGCGTGGAGCTCCACCTAGGCGAGAAGGTGGTGGAGTTTAGAGGCGCGGGCCACGTAAACAAGGTGGTGACGGAGAAGGGGGAGTACCAGGTGGATGAGGTGGTTCTCGCCGTCGGCGTGAGGCCCGACGTGGATTTGGCGGTGAGGGCCGGGGCTAAGCTGGGCGAAACTGGGGCGATATATGTAAACGAATACATGGAGACCACCGTTCCTGACGTCTACGCCGCCGGAGACGCCGTGGAGAAGACGCACAGAGTCACGGGCAGGCGCGTTTGGATTCCTCTGGCGCCTACGGCGAACAAGGAGGGGCAGGTCGCCGGTGGAAACGCGGTGAAGGGACGCGTGATGAGGTTCCCCGGCGTGGTGGGCACCGCCGTGACGAGGTTCCACGGCCTCTTCATCGCGAGGACGGGCCTCTCCGAGAGGGAGGCCTCGCAGCTCGGCTACAAGACTCAGAGCGCCTTGATCAAGGCCCGGACAAAGGCGCATTACATGCCCGGCGCCGAGACGGTCCACGTCAAGCTAATCGCCGAGGAGTCGACAGGACGCATCCTAGGCGCGCAGGTGCTGGGCAGGAGCCAGGTGGTTGCCTCCTATGTTGACGTGATGGCTGTCGCTATACAGTCGGGCTACACGGTGTCGGACCTATTCTTTGCCGACATAGGGTACATGCCAGACGCGGCGCCGGTGTGGCACCCGCTCATAGTAGCCGCCAGGGTGCTGAGCAGGGGGAAGTTGTAATTTTCGGCTAGATAGACTTCGACTTTTTGTTAAAAAACGCATTTTATCTAAGTCATTTCCTCACTTATGATAACGATAATCGGAAGCGGCAGAGTCGGCACGGCGGCTGCGGTCATAATGGGGCTGATGAAGGTGGACTCCAAAATAACGCTGATAGACATAGTGAAGGGCCTGCCCCAGGGAGAGGCACTGGACATGAACCACATGAGCTCAATCCTCGGCCTAGACGTGGAGTACTTCGGGTCAAACGACTACAAGGACATGGCAGGTAGCGACGTAGTCGTGGTGACCGCGGGGCTCCCCAGGAAGCCCGGCATGACGAGGGAGCAACTGGTAGAGGCAAACGCCAAGATAGTTTATGAGATAGGGAAGGAGATCAGGAGGTACGCGCCCGATTCCATTGTTCTCCTGACCACTAACCCACTTGACGCAATGACATACGTCATGTGGAAGGCCACCGGGTTCCCAAGGGAGAGGGTCATAGGCTTCAGCGGCGTGTTGGACGCGGGCCGTCTGGCGTACTACGCCGCTAAGAAGCTGGGCATATCCCCGGCTTCCATCCTGCCAATTGTGCTGGGGCAACACGGCGAAAGCATGTTCCCCGTGCCCAGCAAGAGCTTCGTACATGGGGTGCCCTTGAGCAAGCTACTCACTGAGGACCAGCTGAGGGAGGTCGTGGAGGAGACCGTGAAGGCCGGCGCCAGAATCACGGAGCTGAGGGGCTTCTCCTCCAACTGGGGCCCCGGGTCCGGGCTCGCGGTGATGGTAGACTCGATTAAGCGCGACGCCAGGAGGTCTTTGATAGCCTCTGTGGCTCTGCAGGGGGAGTACGGAGTCCGCGACGTGCCCGTGGAGGTGCCCATAGTGCTTGGCAGAGGCGGCGTGTTGAGGATTTTGGAGGTGGAGCTGGCACCCGAGGAGAGGCAGAAGTTCCTGCAGAGCGTTGAGGCCATAAAGAAGCTCATCGGCTCCATACCGCCCGCCTACCTTCAATAATATATACCAAGTTTTTTCTCTCTCCGTGTCTCAGGTACTGCTTGAGCTCGCGGGGGAGAGAGGCAAGCTTGTGGTTGCGGAGGACCCAGAGACCGGGCACGTATTTGCTGTGATTCCATACGAGAAAAAGGCCAGCCCAGCCGTGGTGCGGGAGCTGAGGGAGCAGACGCTGGATCCGTGGCGATACGTCGACGGCGTGGGATTTGTGTTAGACATAACCGCGTGGAACAACGAGGCCTCGCTTTCTCTAGAAGACGTGAAGAACAAGGTGGAGAAATACAAGGGGTTCATCGACCAAGTTTTCCAAATGCTTGAAAACATCGCTTCGAAGGAGGCTGAGGAGAAGAAGAGCAAGAAAAAGAAAAAGAAGACACGTAAGAAGAAGGCCAGGAAAGGAAGAAGTCGGCTAAGAAGAGGTCGCGGAAGTAGGGGGCGATAAGCTTAATATAGCTATTTCGATTTTCTGCGTATGGCTGTGCCTATAGGTGGACCTGAGGAGGTGCCTCACATTGAGGTCGACGAGGAGACGAAGGACATAATTAAGGAGATGCTTTCTCAGATGGAGAACCCCGTGGAGATAAACTTCTTCACAAGCGGCAACTGCGCGGGCCGCGAGACTAACTGGTGCGTGCCTACGGAGGAGCTTCTCGACTTGTTGACCCAGCTGGCGCCGCCGGGGAAGCTCAAGGTGAATAAGTACAGCCTTGAGAAAGACGCCGAGGCGTTTAAGAAGTTCGGCGTGGAGCCCCAGCGGGTGCCCAGCGTATATTTCGGAGACGGCTTCATCAAATATCTCGGGGCCCCGATGGGGGAGGAGGTGAGGGCGTTCATCGAGACAGTGGTGAGGCTCAGCACCGGCAAGACGGGACTGAGGCAGAAGACGAGGACTGAGCTCGCCACCTTGGCCCAGAACGCGCCTAAACGCGTATATGTTCTAACGGTGGTGACCCCCAGTTGCCCCTACTGCCCCTACGCCGCGTTGCTCGCGAATATGTTTGCCTACGAGAGCAGGGGGAAGGTCGTATCTATGGTTGTGGAGGCGTATGAGAACCCCGACATTGCAGACATGTACGGCGTAACCGGCGTGCCCACGGTGATCCTCCAGGCGGAAGACGCCGCCGTCGGCGACGTGGAGTTCGTGGGGGTGCCCCCAGAACACGATCTGTTGGCGCGCGTCAAA
>WYEI01000241.1 GCA_009903905.1 Pyrobaculum sp.
GGAGACGTGGTTGAGGTTGAGATCGTGGAGAAGTCGAGGAGGGGAGACGGCGTTGCGAGGGTTGAGGGGTTTGTGGTGTTTGTCCCCGGCGCGGAGCCTGGGCAGAGGGTTAAGGTGCAGATTGAGAAGGTGGGCGACACCTACGCGATTGGTAGGGTTGTTACTTGAGTTTGACGCTTATACGGTATTGATCCACGCTTCCGCGGGCTTTTTCTCTCTTCTCTTTGTGCTCCTTTAGGAATTTTGTTATTTTGTCGTAGAGCTTGAGCTTGCATTCGCCGCACAGCATCGCCCCGCTTCTGCAGTCCTGCCGGATCTTCTCCACCGATGCGTCGTTGGGGTCGAAGAGCATGTGGTAGTGGTAGACTGGGCATATGTCTGGGTCTCCGCCGTATTTGCGTTGCTCCTCTGCGGTGGGCTTTCCGCCGGTGAAGGCGTTCATTATCTTTCTCTTGACGGCCTTCTCGTCGTCTTGTGTGTATATGGCGGAGTCGGGGTTGGAGGCGGACATCTTGCTTTCGCCCGTCAGCGCCATGATGAACTTGGAGTACAGAGTGGTGGGCTTGGGGTAGCCGAGCGTGTCGGCTATGTCTCTCGCCAAACGGAAGTAGGGGTCTTGGTCTATGGCGCAGGGTATGAGGACCGGCGTCGCTTCGCGGCGGAGTTCGGTGGGGAGGAAGGCCACGGCTATCTGGAGGGATGGGTAGAATATGAGGCCAATGTTTGTGGAGTCGGTGAAGCCGAAGGTGGCCTTCACGGTGTTCCACGTGAGCTTCTTGGCCACCTTAACCGCTATCGGGTACAGCGGTCTTATGTCCTTGGTGTCGACGATTAGGTGGAGCTTGTCCGGCGTGAAGCCGAGGGCTATCACGTCGAGGGCGTTTTCGTAGGCCCAGTTCGTGGCCTCCTCCAGCTTCATCTCGGGGTCGTCGAAGAACTTCTCGTCGTCGGTGAGCTGGAAGTAGACCTCCAGGTTGAACTTGTCTGAGAACCACTTGAGGAGGATCCACGGCACCATGTGGCCTATGTGCACGGGGCCGCTGGGGCCTCTGCCCGTGTAGAGGGCCCACGGCTTCCCATCGCCGTGCCACCTCATTACGGCGTCGAAATCTCTGTGTGCGTAGAAGAAGCCGCGCCGAATTAGGGGGTGCACCTCCCCTGCGTACTTCTCGAGGAGGGCTACCTCGTCTGCGGTGAGGGGCTTGGCCCCGAAGTGCCGGAGAAGCTTGTCGTAGTCAACCCTGCCCCTGACCTCCCAAGGCGTGACTACAAACTCCTCCGCTACGTCAACTATGTCTGTCGCTTCTACTTTTTTTACCCTGTCTTCCACCCCATGGGTGCTTGAAGCTGTGGTTTATTTAAATGCTGAGGACGCCCTTGTCGGCTAGGTACGCCAGCGTCTGGGCCCAGCCGGCGAGCCGGCCTAGCTTCTCGGCGGCTTGTGCTCTTAGGCAACGGGGGGCTAGGGGGCATGTGCCGCATGTGTATCTGCGGCAGTGGGCGGGGTTGGGGGGCCTCCCGTCGAGCCCCAGCTTAGGCGCCGTCCTCATGAAGTGTTTGTCCACGGGCGCCGCAGTTGCGTCGCCGGTGAAGAGGAGGAACAAGTCAGCCACCTTGGGGCCGACTCCTGGGATGCGGAGGAGCTCCCTCCTCTCGTGGGGTCTGCCGAGCTCTATGTACGCCTTGAGTGCCTGCGGCAGTTTCTGGAGCTGGTAGCTCCTGCCGACTGACGGGGCTGTCTCCGCTATTTCGGCAAGGTCCTCCGTCTTTGAGAAGATGGCTCGTGTCCACCTCAATACGTTGGTGTGGTAGTCTGTGTTCTGGGTGAGAAAGGCCACCGCGAAGAGGAGGTCCTCGTCGCCTGGGGAGATGGAGATGCCGATGCACCGGCTGAACCTCTCAGCCAGCGCGTGTGTCTTGTCGCGGAGACGCCCCGCGACGTCGTTTATATATCTCCAGGGGTCGTACCACCGGCCTGATATATACAGGTCGTTGCCTGCCCACACGCCCTTCTTCACGCCGAAGATCTTGATGAGCCTCTCGTCGAGAAGCGCCAGCGTTATGCTTGGGTAGAGAGTGAGCTGGAGGCAGTTCATATCATGAAGGCGGGCACTCCGTCCGGCCTCACTGCGCGTATAGGCGTGAGGCCGCGCGTCTTCATCAGCTTCACTACGTGGGGGTATAGGATTACGTATTCCACGTCTATGCACTGGGGGAGGACGGGGTGTATGTCGGCTAGGGCCTTTTCCAGCTTCTTTATGTTCTCGTCAGTGGAGAAGCCCAACATGGCGGCTGGATACACGTCGCGGCAGGGCTTCATGCCGCTTTCCACCAAGTGGCGGATGGCGTCTAGTTGCCTGTGGAAGTAGGCGCTGGGCGACATTGTAATTTTTTCAAACTCCTCAGCCGCGGCGCCCTTTAGGGAAACCCTCACCACTGCGTTGGGCCTCGCGGCTAGCTCCTTGGCGAGTTGCCGGTTTATCAAGATGCCGTTTGTCTCCACGACGAAGGTGTATTCCGCCGAGAGGTCTATGGCCTTGAGCAGATGCGCCGGGGCTATTAAGGGCTCGCCGCCGGACACCCTCACCTGATCAAACCCCCTCCTCCTCGCTATGTCCCTTAGCCTGTCGGCGACCTCGCCCGGCGGAAGCCACTCGCCCGCCGTAAAGACGAAGGAGGTGTTTCTCCAAGCCCAGCACATGCCGCACCGTAGGTTGCAGCCAACCACGTCTGCGGTGGCGATGCCGCCGTACCACCTGTCCGCCCGGAACCTTGTGTAGCGCCTATACACCTCCCCGCCCTCTGTCTTTACTGCGTATCTCAGCACAAGCTCAAGTAGCCTCTCGGGGTCTATCACAAGTAGAAGTGTATATTTATCTCTTTTACTTTGCTTGGAAAATTTACATGGAAACGTATATCTACAAGTCTACAGATAGATACATGCTCAAGATGCGGCCTCCTAAGAGGCCCGTCCAAGGCGGCGTAGCGGAGGGACCGGGCGAGAAGAAGAAGCCGGAGCTTTACTGGGGCTAAATTTTATAACTTGACCTTTTTATGCGGTCGTGTCTGAGGAGAAGAAGGTGGTGCTCACGCGGGAGTATGTAATAAACCTGAGGAGGGCCTACGAAGTTTCGAGAAGCAAGAGGGCTAAATACGCCGTGGGGCTTATCAGGAGGTTTGTGGCTAGGCATCTCAAGGTGGAGCCCAGGTCGGTGAAGGTGGGCCAGAGGCTCAACATGGCGTTGTGGTCCCGCAGTATTGAGAAGCCGCCGAGGCGGGTGCGCGTCGCTGTGGAGAAATACAGCGACGGGTCAGTGGTTGTGGAGCTGAAGGAGTGATGTTTGACGTAGCCCCCGTCAAGGTTTTCGGCACATCTTCCGTCGGCGTCTTCATAGCGTCTAACAACACCATAACTTTCCTCCCGCCCGATGTCCCCGAGAAAATCGACGACGTGGTGCGGAGCACCCTCCGCACCTCTGTAGCCAGGTTCACCATTGCGAAGTCCCCCCTGCTGGGGGTGTTCACGGTGGTTAACGACAACGGCGTTCTTCTGTCGCCGCTGGCGCTAGAGGACGAGGTCAAGCTCTTCAAGTCGCTGGGGCTCAACGTGCAAGTGCTACAGACCAAGTACACCGCCGTCTCGAACCTCGTGCTTGCCAACAACAGAGTCGCGCTGGTCTCGCCCCTCTTGGAGCCGCAGTTGCGGAAGGTCGTGGCTGACGTGCTCGGCGTTGAGGTGGTTGTGGACACCGTGGCCAACAACCCGCTCGTGGGGGCGCTGGCCGTGATAAACTCGAGGGGCCTCCTGGCGGCCCCCGAGGCCACCGACGAGGACCTCAAGAAGCTCGCCGACTACTTCAAGGTGAAGGTAGATGTGGGCACCGTCAACAAGGGGAAAAGCTTCCTCAGGGGCGGCATGGTGGTGAACGACCACGGCGCCCTCGTCGGCGACGAGACAGCGGGCCCTGAGCTGATGCGCATAACTCAGGTGCTGGGATAGCGCCGCCGGCGGCGCCGAGATCCCCATCAGAGGTGGCGTTAAACTTTTAAGGCTCGAGTTGAGAGCCCGACATGCCTAAGATTTACCGCGTAGTTGGAGACACCACCACCGGGATGAAGTTCAGGTTGGAGGTGACCGCCGAGAAGCCGCACGATGCCATTGAGAAGGCTTTTTCGCTTATTGGGAGTAGGCACAGGCTTAGGAGGGTGCAGATAAGGATAAGAGAGGTGTCGGTGGTGCCGCCCGAGGAGGCGCGGTCGGAGGAGGCCAAGCTCTTGATGGCGGTGGATAAGGTGATTAAGTATTGACATGTCTCGACAAGACGTCCAGAGGCTCCTGGAGGAGTACCAGCTGATCGGGGAGTTGCTATCCAGTCTGCAGGCCCAGCACACGACCGTCGCCGAGCTTCTCGACGAGCTAACCACGGCACTAGACGGCGTGAGGCTTCTGAAAGGCGGCGGGGATGGGCGGCTTGTCCACATCGGCGCTGGGCTTTTCGTAAGCGGCGCCTTTGATACAAGGGAGGTCCTCACGCCCATCGGCGCGGGCTACCACGCGTTTCTAGACCTCGACAGCGCTGAGAGGATCCTCCGGGAGAGGATCGAGGAGTACTCCAGGCTGAAGACTTCGCTTGAGGAGAACCTCCAGAAGCTCGCCGAGAGGGCTGAGCAGATCCGCCAGGTCCTAGAGCGGCTGGGCGCCAGAAATGTTTGATAGGCTCAAGAAGACTTTTTCGAAGTTTGTAGAGACCGTAGTCAGCGCGGTAAAGGAGGATACGCTAAACGAGAAGGAGGTTGAAGGTTTGGTCTCAGACCTCTACCTAGACCTTGTGGAGAGCGACGTCGCCGTGGACGTTGCCGACGCCGTTGTTGAGGAGCTCAAGAGGAGGCTGGTGGGGGTTAAGGTGCCCAGGTTCGGGGAGCGGGAGACCGTCATAAAGAAGTCGGTTTTCGACTCCCTCCTTGCCGTTCTCAGCGACGTGCCTGACGTGGATTTCTACGAAGAGGGGAGGAAGACGCTTGAGAAGACGAGGCCCGTAACCGTCATGTTTCTGGGGCCTAACGGCTACGGCAAGACCACGACCTTGGCAAAGCTGGCGTTTCAGCTACAGGAGATGGGTTTCAAGGTGGTCGCCGCCGCGGCGGACACCTTCAGGGCCGGGGCTAGGGAGCAGCTGGAGGAACACGGGAGGCGGGTGGGGTTTAGGGTTATAGGCGGCCCCTACGGCTCAGACCCAGCCGCCGTTGCGTACGACGCAACGCAACACGCCAAGTCTAGGGGGTACCACTTCGTGCTTATAGACACGGCGGGCCGCATGCACACAGACGCCAACTTGATGGACGAGCTCCGGAAGATCCAGCGCGTAGTCGAGCCCCAGTATTCCGTCTTCGTCTTCGACGCGCAACTGGGAAACGAGGCCCTGGAGATCGCCAAGTACTACTCCAAATACGTGAAGATAGACGGCATGATAGCCACCAAGGTAGACGCCTACCCCAAGGGCGGCTCCATACTGACTTTTATGTATACGTTGAAGCGCCCAGTGTACTTCCTGGGGGTCGGCCAGACCTACCGCGACCTCGTGAAGTTCTCCAAGTCTGAATACATCAGCCAGCTTCTGGCCTAAACTTTTAATATACGTCCAACTTTTGACGCGTGGTATCCCTACAGGAGAGGCTGGCTAACATGTGGCGGGACATCAAGTGGGTGGTGTCCACGGCGACGAGGCCGGACGAGGAGGAGTTTAACCTAACGGCCAAGTTCCTCGTGCTTCTAGCGTTCATCGCGGGGGCGTTCCAGGTAGTTTTCCACCTAGCTGGCGTGTATATCAGGCACCTAGTATACGGAACCCCGCTCTATACGCTGGGCGACCCGGTTAAGGAGACCGTAGCTGTGCTTGTGTCTATCACCGTTATTTTCGTAGGCCTGCTCTACCTCCTAGTTAAGATGAGGTGAAGATGTCCCAGGAGCGTTGCCCTGTATACACAATAAGCGTGGTGTCGCGCCAGGAGTACAACGTGGTTATTGTCCTGAAGATGCGGGCGGAGTCCGGCAAGATACCAATATATTCCATAGTGGTGCCTCCTGAGTCATTCGGCATATTGTTCATGGAGGGGGAGTCCCTCCCCGCCGTGAACCGTGCTGTATACGGCGTAAAACACGTAAAGGGAGTCATGAAGGGGATTACAAACGCGGAGGAGGTCATGAAGGTTCTGAAGCCCGTCAAGCCGGCTGTGGACCTCGACGTAAACGACGAAGTGGAGATCGTGGCAGACGTCCTAAAGGGCAGCAGGGCGCGCGTCACCTCTGTCGACAGAGAGAAGGGAATCGTGCGGGTGGAGCTTCTCGACAGCGCGTTCCCCATGCCGCTCGACCTCAAGATCACAGAGGTTAAGCTGGTCAGAAAAGGACGCTAGCATTCTTGTCTAGGAAAACTTTTAATACTTACCCCTTTTAGTGGGGGCGATGTCTAAGCGTGTCGTAGCTGTGCCTCTACAGGGGGGCAAGGTTGCGGTGAACCCGCAGT
Source organism: Pyrobaculum sp. (assembly GCA_009903905.1). The sequence goes on from WYEI01000241.1 coordinate 6,525, forward strand.
TCCAGGACTCTTTGAAGCAGCTTGGCCTGGACCCCAACGCCGTTGTTCAGAAGGTGCAGGATGAGCTGAAGAAATACGGCAAGTACCCCGTCCAGAAGGTGGAGTTGGAGGTTGCGTCGCCTTCTAGGTATGAGGTCAAGGTGCATCTCCCGCCTGTGGGGGATCTATTGCTTAAGCTGTTTGGCAAAGACACCGGCGTTCACGACCCCACGAAGGAGACTTTAGGCAACTTGACCTTTGAACAAGTTGTTGAGATTGCCTTGTTTAAGAAGGATGAGCTTAAGTCGAAGACTTTGAAAGCCGCCGTGAAGCAGCTTTTGAGCACGTGTAAAGCCATGGGCGTCACTGTCGACGGGAAGCCGGCGGAGGAGGTGATGAAGGAGCTAGACGGCGGTAGATACGCAGAAATTATTAATAAGTTTGAAAAGTCGTGGTGACATGAGCGCCGTAATCAACAAGGAAGTTTTGTTAACCAAAATTAAAGAGGCTTTAAAGGCTGGAAAACCAAGGCGATTTAGGCAGAGCGTTGAATTGATTGTGGTGCTTAGAGGCGTGGATCTGAGCAAGCCGGAGAACCGCATCAACTTGCTCGTGGAGTTGCCCCACCCGCCTAAGCCGAACAAGATAGGGGCTTTTGCACACGGCGCGTTTGAGGTCCAGGTGAAAAACGCCGGCGTCGACGGGGTAATCACGAGAGACCAGATAGAGGGTCTCTCTGGAAACAAGAGGGCGATCAGGAAGCTGTCGAATCAATACGACTTCTTCGTGGCGCCGCCCGACCTCATGCCTCTGCTGGGCAGGGTGGTGGGCCCCATATTCGGGCCGAGGGGGAAGATGCCCGAGGTGTCGCCTCCAAACGTCGACGTGAAGTCTGTGGTTGAGCGGCTGAGGAGGGCCGTTAGGGTTAGGATTAGGAACGAGCCTGTGATAAAGGTGCGGATAGGCTCCGAGGCTCAGAAGCCTGAGGAGATCTTAGAGAACGCCCTCGCCGTGTTGGAGGAGGTAAACAGGAAGTTTGCCTTAAGGCAGTATCTGAAGGATATATACATAAAGAAGACGATGGGGCCTCCCGTAAAGGCCAGGGCTTTGGAGGTGTTAGCCCGCTAAAATTATTTAAATAGTCCTCAGTATCGCGTCTTGATGCTCGTCTTGGGCAAGAGACGATATGTAAGGGCTAAGCCGTACCCAGAGCGTAAGGTCAAAATAGTGGAGGAGGCTGTTGATCTGTTGAAGAGCTACCAGTACGTTTTCCTTTTCGATCTCCACGGGCTCTCTGACAGGGTTCTACACGAGTACAGATACAGAATGAGGCCTTATGGAGTTGTTAAGGTGATCAAGCCTACTCTGTTCAAAATCGCGTTTACGAAGGTATATGGCGGCATCCCTGCGGAGGTGGCTGAAAAGGTGAGGGGCGAGGTTGGGTTCTTGTTTACCAATGTGAACCCAGCCGAGGTGATCAAGATTGTGGCGGAAAACGCGGTGAGGCGCGCGGCTCAGCCCGGGGACAAGGCTCCGTTTGACATCGTGGTGCCGGCCGGCCCCACCAACGCATCGCCAGGCCCTATAATTTCTAAGTTCGGCAAGCTGAAGATACCGACAAGGGTTCAAGAGGGCAAGATCTGGATTGCGAAAGACACTGTGGTTGCCAAAGCCGGGCAGGAGATCACGCCGGAGATCGCCGAAGTCCTAAGAGTGGTCGGCATAGAGCCCGTATTTGAGCAACTGAGGCTCCTCGGCGTTGTTTGGAAGGGCACGCGGTTTGTAGACATATCAGACTTGGTGATAGACGTGAGCAAGTACAGAGAGCTCTTCGAGACCGCCGCCGCATATGCGAGGAACCTGGCGCTAAACGTGGTCTACCCGACAAAGGAGGTGTTGCAAGTGGTGATCCCCGCCGCCCACATGAGGGCCGCGGCGCTGGCCGTGAAGCTCGGCGTGGTGACGAGGGAGACCTTGCCGATGCTAATAGGGAGGGCTGTGGCGGAGGCAAACGCCTTGGCCGCGGCGGTGGCCCACAAGGCCCCGGAGCTCGGCTTGTCTGTCGCAACGCCTCAAGCTCCGCAACAGCAAGTTGCCCAGCCCGCCGAGGAGGCTAAGGCCCAGGCGGAGGAGGAGAAGAAGGAGGGACCCAGCGACGAGGAGGTGGCAGGTTCTCTGGCCTCGCTCTTTTAATGGCTAAAGTTTTCGCCCCGGGGGTCATTAAGCTTTTTGGGGAGCACGCCGTTGTCTACGGTAAACCTGCAATAGCAGTCACGATAAACAGAGGAGTCTACGTGGAGTGCGAGAGGGGGGATAAGCTTGTGGTGGAGACCGTTGGCGTTTCTGCATCTCTTCGGTATTTCCCAGAGGAGAGGCGCATAGAGGCGTTTGGGTCTGAACGCTTCTTTGCGTATGTAGACGCCGCGCTTAGGGTCGCGGAGGAGAGGTGGGGGGCTTTGAAGGCCAGGTTCGCGATTAGAAGCGATCTGCCGCCTAGCATCGGCGCCGCCACTTCCGCCGCGGTTTCTGTCGGCGTGTTGAAGGCATACTCGCGCTGTGCTGGTGTTGACGTGGGCGGGGAAGAACTTGCGAAGCTGGGCCACAGGGTTGAGCTGGAGGTTCAGGGCATAGCTTCGCCGATGGACACCGCCGCGGTGTCGCTGGGGGGGCTTCTGAAGATTTGGGCCAGCCCGTTCCGCGTGGAGAGGATAGACGCCTCTCTGCCTCCCTTTTATATAGCGGTGCTTCCCCGGAGGGGCACCACGGGGGAGATAGTTGCCGAGGTCAAGGCGCTTCTTGGAAGGCGGCGCTCCGCCGCGGGCGTGGTTGAGGCGATCGGGAGCCTCGTGGAGGAGGCACATGCCTGCCTGGTAGGGGGAGATCTGGAGTGTCTCGGGGAGTTGATGTATGTGAACAACTGGCTCCTCGGCGCACTTGGCGTTGTGGAGGGGCGCGTGGTGAGTCTGCTGGAGATGGTCAGGCCGTTTATATACGGCGGGAAGATAAGCGGGGCGGGCAGAGGCGGCGCCGTCGTATTGTTGCCGCGGGACGAGGAACTGGTGGAGAGGGTATTGGCCGCGTTGGGACACACCTACTACAAGGTGTCCGTGACCCAGTCGGGAGTTTCGGCTTTATGACGCAGATAATCGGGCTTCTGGGGCTTTTCTTGATCGCGGCTGCTTGGGCCATAAACATCATCCGGAGGAGCCCCCCGCCCCCCGTCGACCTCATTGTCCTTTACTTCTTCGGAAGCGTGGCGCTGACCCTCTACGCCGTGTTGCTCGGCGACTGGGTCTTCACAGCTTTAAACGCCTTGTCCGCCGTGCTTTCTTTCATCAACCTCATAAGGGCATTACGTATTAAAACCAGGTTATAAGGCTCGTCATGGCCCAGAGACCTAAGGTGGGCGCCAAGGCGTATCACCTCCTACTCGCCCCGGGGGAGGCGCCGCGGTATGTGTTGCTACCGGGCGACCCCGGCCGGGTGCCTCTGATAGCTAAGCATTGGGCCGGGGCGAGGGAGGTGGCGAGAAACAGGGAGTTTGTCACGTGGGTCGGCTCGTATAAGGGCGTCGCCGTCGGCGCCACGTCGACAGGCATAGGCTCGGGCTCCACCGCAATTGCGGTGGAGGAGCTACTTTACGCCGGCGCCGACACCTTCATAAGAGTGGGCACCACAGGCGCCTTGTGGAGGGAGGTGAGGCTCGGCGATTTAATCATCGGCACAGCCGCCGTCCGCTTCGACGGGGCCTCAAGGTGGTACGCGCCGCCTGAGTACCCCGCCGCGGCCCACTGGCTGGTGGTAAGAGCGCTCGTCGAGGCGGCGGAGTCGCTGGGGGTTAGGCACCACGTCGGCGTGGTGGCATCTACAGACTCCTTCTACGTCGGCCAGGAGCGGCCTGGCTACGGAGGCTTCATGCCGCCGTGGTCCAAGGGCCTTATAGACACGCTACGAAGTCTAAGGGTGCTGTCTTTCGAGATGGAGAGCGCCACCATCTTCACCTTGGCGTCTATATACGGCGCACGAGCCGGGGGCGTGTACGCGGCGATTGCCAACAGGGAGACCGACGAGTTCGCGCCGGAGGTCGGCGTGGAAGACGCCGTGAGGGTCGCCAACGAGGCTGTGAAGATTCTGGCTGAGTATGATCGTAAAGGTGGCGCAGGTCCGTGACGTCGCCATAATAGAGGTTGACCTAAAGCCCTGTGCAGACGTATTTATCTTCAGGATTCGCGGCCGGGAGCTGGAGCTCTGCGGGAAGACCCTTGTATTGAGCGAGGAGCTTGGGGAGTTCAAGAAGGGTCTTCTCGTAATGGCCAAGACGCCGTTTTTCGTCGAGTGCGAGGCAGGGGACTGCTTGGCGGCAAAGGCGCAAGTATAAAAACGGCAGCGTTCTGCACCGTCATGGAGCTGGTAGTTGCTGTCTACAACATAAGCTCAGTGCCCAAGATGCTGGAGCTTGCGAAGATCACGTACGGCTTCGGCGTGAGGCGGCTCGCGTTGGTGAAGGTGTTTGGGGCCGCCGCGCAACAGATCGGTGATTTGTTCAAGCTGGCCTTCAAGATGGGGGGAGAGGTCCTCGTCTTTAACGACATAAACGACGCCGTGGAGGTGCTGAAGCCGGACGTGATATATGCCATTGGGAGGCCCGACAAGGACACCAAGCCCGTCGAGAAGGTGGACAAAAAAGTGATGTTATTGATACACGGCGCAGACCTGGCCTTCTCGCCTAGGGAACTTCCCCCCGGCGCGGTTTTAAGCCACGCGGTACACAGAGATATAGGGTCAGCCGGCCAGCTGGCGGTGGCGCTTTATAAGCTCCTGGAGTCTTAGCCGCGTACCGGCACCCTTATCTCTTCCTCCTTCACCTTCTTAGCCGTTACTATCAACACGCCGTTTCTGTACAGCGCAGACACGGTGGAGGGGTCTATCTTAAGCGGCAGACGGATGTATTTGGAGTATTTCCTCTCCCCACGGGCGCCCTCGGCCCTTACGGCGGTGCCGTCTTTCGTGACGGAGAGAGCTATGTCGGCGGGCTCCAGGCCGGGCATGTCTATCTCTATCCTAACCTCGTCTCCTTCCTCCACGAGTCGGTAGTCTTTTTTCTCTTTTAGATCCTCCACCATCCTCTGGAGGGATTTGCTGATCTCCTCCATTGCCTTCTTGAAATCCTCCATAGAGTTTATGCTATACTCAGTTTATATCTTATTCTCTCCTGAACGCCTTGCCAACGGCCTTTGGCGGCTTCGCTCTGCCGATCACGCCCGCCACTATCAACAACGTGGCTATGTAGGGGATCATCCGCGTGATTTCGTATCTGGCTAGGTTCAGCGTTTGGAGCCAGTAGGAGAGGGCGTCGAAGAAGCCGAATATGAAGGCGCCGGCGACTGCCAGTGCTGGGTTCCAGTTTGCAAAAACTACGTTGGCCAGCGCTATGAAGCCTCTGCCGGCTGAGAGCTCCTTGGTGACGACGGAGAGGTAGGCAATGCTGAGGTAGGCGCCTGCCAGCGCGGCTAATGTTGCGCCGATCACAGTGGTGAGCAGTCTTACCTTGTTTACGTCGACGCCCATGTTAAATGCGGATTCTGGGTCTTCTCCGCATGCTCTGATGATTATGCCGAGTCTGGACTTGAAGAGTATGTACCACATGACGCCGGCAACCACGAAGGCGAACACGGCGACCCAAGTGGGGTCTGTCTTCGCCCACTCTGGTACCTGTTTATACCCAGCCACGCCCCAGTAGGCTTGTATTCCGTAGGCAACCGCGCCCGCGGCGAAGAGATTTATGGCTACTCCGCTGATTATCTGGTCGCCCGCCAGATACGCCGAGATGTAGCCGTGGAGGAGCCCTATCAAGGCGCCGGTAAGCGCCGCGGCTAGCATGGCCACAAGAGGCCACCAGGTGTCTGGAAGGTGGAGGCCGGCTCTGTTGTGGAGGTAGTCCACCGCCAGCGGCCCCATCAACGCGCCGAGTAGCATTATGCCCTCCAGCCCTATGTTGACGACGCCGCTTCTCTCCGTCAGGATCTCACCAAGTGAGGCCAGCAGTATGGGCACAGCGGCGAGGAGCGCCTGCGTCAACAGAAGCGGCAGGATGTCTATCATATCTTCCTCAGCATCTGGAGCGCTAGGAAGAGTATTAGCAGACCTTGTATCACTCTTATGAACTCAAAGGGGGTGCCCGCCTCTATCTGCATGTGGCGTGCGCCTTCCTGCAGTATTCCGAGGAACACCGAGGCGAGGAGCACGCCTATTGGGTGCCCCCTGCCTAACATGGCGGCTGTGATGCCGTCGAAGCCGAGGCCGTAGACATTGGCTAGGTTCCTGGCAAGGCTGTAGGAGGGCGGCCTAGCAACCACCTGCAACACGCCTGCGAGGCCGGCCGTGAGGGCGCCTATTCCAAACGCCACCAAGACCGCCTGTTCAGGCCTTATGCCGTATGCCTTGGCCACTGTGGGGTTTTGCCCGCTTATTGATATCCTGTAGCCCCAAACGCTGTATCTGAGGAAGACGTAGATCAACACAGCGGTTAGATACGCCAGCGGCACCGCCAGCGTGAGATCCGTACCTGGGAACAGCGGGGTGAGGCGGGCGGCCTCCGGCATCTTAACCGACTCCTCTGGTTGCAACGGGTTTGCAAATACGGTGGAGACAGCCATTATCACCAGCCAATACGCGGTCCAATTCATCATGATGGTGCTCACCACCTCGTTTACCCCTCTCCAGCTCCTCAACAGGGCTGGTACCGCCGACCAAGCCGCCGCGAAGACAAGCCCCAGGAGCACGGCAAGCGGCAGGGCCAAGACGTCTCTAGCGAGGTGGGCGGCCACCACGGCGCCTAAGGCGCCCATATATGCCTGCCCCTCCGCGCCTATGTTGAATAAACCGGACTTTAGACCCACGGCAAATGTGAGACCTGTTAGGAGGATGGGCGCCGAGAATGCAAGAGCGGAGAAAAGGTAGGTCTGGTCCGACAGCGGCGTCACCAGCATGGACCTGTAGGAGAGGACGGGGTCGTAACCCGATATCCACATGGCGGCGGCGCCAAGCGCAAACGCCAAGAGCAGGGCGAGCCCAGTGTTTAACAACGGCAGTAGGAGCCCCTTCATAGCCCCGCCATCTTCCTGCCCACAAGCTCCACCCCCATCTCATCCACGGGGCCGTACGCCACGATCTTCCTCCTGTACATAACCGCGATTGTGTCCGCCAGTTTATATGCTTCGTCTAGGTCGCTCGTCACGAGCAACACCCCTGCCCCTGCGTTTCTGGCGCTTATGAGGAGCCTCTGGACGTACTCCGTCGTGGCCACGTCGAGGCCCCGGGTGGGCTGGTGCGCCACTATGAGCCTACCCCCCCTGCTCAGCTCGCGCCCCACCACCAACTTCTGCTGGTTACCGCCGGAGAGTTGCCTCGCAAGCGCCCAAGGCCCTGGCGCAACTATTCCAAACTCCTCTATCAGCTTCGCGGCGAAGCGCTCGGCATCCCGCCAAGAGATCAAGCCGCGTCTGGCGAACTCGCCTTCTTTGCCTATGACTGCGTTCTCCACAAGAGACATCTCAAGTATCAACGCCTTCTTATGCCGGTCGTCAGGTATGTAGGCGTAGCCCCCATGGATCTTGACCACGCCCCTGCCCTTCCTAACCCCCACAATGGCCTCCACGAGGTGTTCCTGTCCGTTGCCCTCGACGCCGACTATCGCCAAGATCTCCCGCTCCCTGACGGAGAAGTCTACGCCCTGCACCACTGCCCTGCCGCCCTCGTAGACCCACAGATCCTTCACCTCCAGGACGGGACGCTCGCCGGGTTTGCCCAGCCTCTCTACGCTCTCGCTCTTCACCTCGCCGACCATGGCCTCCACCAGCTTTCTCGCGTCGTAAGGAGGAGCGAACTCAGCCGCCTTGAGCCCTCTCCTCAACACGGCGACGCGGTCCGCTATTTCGAGGACCTCCGGTATCTTGTGGGTGATGTAGACCACTGACTTGCCCTGCTCCTTTAGCCGCCTTATTACTTGAAACAGCGCCTTTACCTCAGGCGGAGACAAGACGGTGGTAGGCTCGTCCAGTATGAGCAGGTCAGCCCCCCAATACAAGGCCTTAACTATTTCGACCCGTTGTCTCATGCCTAGAGGCAACTCCTCCACGTCTCTATCCCACTCGATCTCGAAGCCGAGCTCCTCAGCTATTTTCTCCACTTTCCTCCTAAGCTCGGCGGAAGTCGGGGAGAGACTTGCCCCCTCTAATATGGCGACGTTTTCAAGCGCCGTGAGGCCGGGTATTAGGGAGAGGTGTTGATGCACCATGGCTATCCCAAGCCTAAGGGCGTCCCTCGCGTTTTTCGGCTTAACCCTCCTGCCGTCGATGTATATCTCTCCTGAGGTGGGTCTGTAGACGCCGGCAAGTATCTTCATGAGCGTGGTTTTCCCGGCGCCGTTTTCTCCCAGCAGTGCAAGCACCTCGCCTGGAAAAATGTCGAGAGAGACTCCCCTTAAGGCGTGTGTCCCGTCGGAAAAAACCTTGTGTATTTCCCTGAGGGAGATCTTCATCAGCTGACGGCTCCTAGGCCCAGCTCCTTCCTGAGCTGAACCACCTGGTCCTGCGTGGTGGGCAGAGGCACCTTCTCTTTGCCGGATATTATGTCTTGTTTGAACTGGTCAACCGCCTCCCAGATCCACTGCGGTATTCTAGACCTCATCTCCTTCACTGTGTTGATGATGTTTTGGGCATCGGACTCCTTCACGGCGCCTGCCCTGATGCCTATCTCCAAAAACTGCGTTAAGTCATCCAGCGTGCTCACAGAGACGCCGCCCTCCTTGAGGCCCAGCTCCAGGACACCGCCTTGGAACGTGCCCTCCACAGCCCTCTTAGTTGCCTCGTATACGCCGACGTCTACCCGCTTCATCATAGAGGCCAGTACGAAGCCGGGCTTCAGGTAGTCCTGGTCAGCGTCTACGCCTATGGCGAATGGGGGACCCATGCTTCTCCCGGCCCGTCTGCCGGCCTCCGCCACTGCCTCAAAAACGCCGAGCCCCGTGGCGCCCGCCGCCTGGTATATCACGCAGACGCCCTGCGTCAACATCACCTCTGCCGCTTGCTTGCCCTTGGCGGGGTCGTTGAAGGAGCCTGTGTAGACGTAGAGTATATCAAACCTCACGTCTCTGCCGAATCTCTGCTTTATGTAGCGCTCGGCCCACCTCACGCCGTAGGCGTAGCCGATCTCGAACTTCCACAAAACAGGTATCTCCATCCCCAGCACGATGCCGACCTTTGTGCAGTTGTGGTTATACGCCGCGAGGGCCGCCAGCGCCCCTACAAGCGCGGAGCCCTCGTTTTCTCTGTAGAGCACCGACAACACGTTGGGGCGGTCTGGTATGTAGCCATCGATGATGGCGAACTTCATGTTGGGAAACTCCTGCGACACCTGCTTAACGGCGTCTGTCATTAGGAAGCCGACTGCCACAGCGATAACTGCGTCGCCGGACTTCGCCGCAGCTCTGAGGTTGGGCACGTAGTCGTCCTGCGTCTTGCTCTGGACCTCCTTGAGCCCAAGCCCGAAGTCCTTAGCGGCCCTCGACGCGCCTAGATACGCCATGTCGTTAAACGACAGATCCCCCCTCCCGCCTATGTCGTATATCACGTAGATGTTGCCCTTGGGCTTTGTGGTCTGGGTGATGGGCACAGTGGCGGTCTGCGGGGTGGTTGTCTGCGCTGGGGGTTGCTGTTGGAACGCCAGAAATGCGCCTATTGCAGCAATTATTACGACTACGGCTATTGCCAGCCAGAGTTTTGAGTTCATGTAGCGTAGAACGGACTATTTTTTATCTATTAGCGTCTTGGACGCAGGAGATATCCCGCGACCGCCCCCAGGACGAAGAAGAGGAGCCACAGCGCTACCCAGAGAGCCGCGATGAGGGGGAATGCGGAGAGATAGCGGCTCAGCCTAACAGCGTCAACGGCGACGTAGTAGAGGAGGACGGCGGCTACAGGCACCATGGCGGCCAGCGGCGACAGAGCCACGTCGCGTCTCCTCTCTGTGAAGTATCCGTATATCAACCCGCCGAGTAGCGGCAACAAGGCGGCGTTGAGCACGTTGAGCGGCGAGGCGGCTCCCGCCAGAGGGGTCAAGAGACCTAGGTACCTAATCCACCTTGACATACTCCCCCTTGACCCACGGCATGTACATAGCGTCGTAAAGCGGGCTTAGAGGGTCGCCGTCAGGGCCTCCCGGCAACATCATGTAGACGCCGTCGCCGAAGGCCACTATAAACCTCACGCTGGGTCCATGCGAGACCTGGAACCCAGGCGCGACGTTGACTGTGAACCAGCTCCCGGGGGCCTCCACCTGTCTATAGTTGAGCCCTGGGAAGGCTGACCCGAGGACGTGCGTGAGGCTGTATTTGTGTAGCTGGCCCCACGGCGATGTCGCCTTCAACGCCTCGGCCGCCGCCGCCTCGACTACGGAGCGGTTTACTAAACCGCGTTTAATAGAGGCAAGCGTCACCTCGAAAGGCACTAAGGTGGTAGAGACGTTGAACCTGCCCCATGTCAACTTCTGCAGATTGTAGAGAAAAGTGGCATACCTCGCAGCCGTCACCGAGTCAGTCCTCATGGCGCAGTCCCACCTATTGAGCTCCTCCAGCAACCTCCTCCCGCTCTCGCCGCCGTATTCCGCCAGAAGAGACTTGGCGTCTCTACAGGAGATGTCCACGACGTCTCTCTGTATGTCCATGACGTCGCCCACAGTAATCTTCCCTCTTGTCGCCTTCTGGGCTATGAGCTCCATGATTCTGTCGTGGCGGTATCTATCCGCCCACCTCCACTGCAGGTAGACGTTGGCGTCGGCCACCTTGTTGTTGGCGGTGGCTAAATACGGCGGGTTAATATAATTCAAGACGCTGGGCAACCAGACGAACTTCGTCCACTCGCCCTCGCCCCTAGATCCGTTAAAGGGGAGGTAGCCCCCGTCTCTTATGGGGAAGTAGCCGCTGGCGAAATACGCAACCGCTCCGTATTTATCCGCATAGACTGTGTTTTGGCTCGGCACCACGAAGTACCTCAAGCCCTCTAGGAACTCGGTTAAGTTCCTCGCCCTGTTCATGCGGTAGAGGGCCACGGCCTCCAGCGTTACGTTGTTCCCAAGCCACCTCATGGCGTATCTCTGCCCTCCATACTCCACCACGGGGCCGTGTATGGTCTCCAGCACCTCCAACGTCTTCTCCACGCATCTGTTGTTGAGGTCGCAGATCTTAAACGTCTCAGTCCGCCTCTCCGCCTCCAGCCAGGACCCCTTGTAGTAATACCGCGTGCCATTCCACACATAGTAATAATAATCAATAACGTCGATCCCCGTGTTTGTGAAGCCCCACGCAACATAGCCGTTGGTGCCTATCACCACGACGGGAGCCCCGGGGAAGGCGACGCCCATCACTGTGTAGTCGGGTGTCTCGATCCTCTGGAAGATCCAGGTGGGAGGCACGGAGAGAGACAGATGCGGGTCGTTGGCCAATATCGGCTTTCCGGTTGCCGTGAAGTTCGGCGAGATAACCCAGTTGTTGCTACCCAGAGCCAGCCAAGTAGGCGAAAACATAGCCTTGCGGGGCAGAATAGGCGTGTTGACCTCGCGGGACAGCGTCACTTCTAAAAACCGCGGCCCGAGGGCGTCGGCCAAAACCTTCAGCTCTAGATCGTCCTCGCCGCCGCTGAGACCCCAGGCGATCAGCTTAGCTATTGCAATGGTGTCGACGGGGCTCCAGGGCTCCGGCTTCTTGCCCAGCACCAAATACTCCACGGGCGCGGCGTTTTGGGCTAGGAAGTCGTTAACGCCGCGTGTGTACTCCTCTATTAAGGAGGCGTACTCCGGGTGGTTGGACTTTATGTAGATCCATGTCTTCTCAGCCGCCTTGTAGAGACCCCTAGACCTGAAGTATATGTCAGTATCCAGCGCGGCCTCGCCCAACAGCTCCGAGAGCCGGCCTTCTACGGCTCTCCTCATGACGTCCATCTGGAAGAGGCGGTAGTACGCATGTGCGTAACCCAGCTTGTAGAAAGCCTCCCTCTCGTCTCCCGCCTTAACCACCAACACGTAGTTCTCAACCGGCGCAGGAGGCGGCGGCCTCGCCACGGCTTTCATGGGGCCTTGGAAGGGGTCGGCGAACCTTAAGACGTAGGGAGGAATGAGAAAAATAATTGAAAGTGCAATAAAAATAACAAGTAAACCCACCCACCTCATAAGGTATTTAACATAT
>WYEI01000073.1 GCA_009903905.1 Pyrobaculum sp.
AGGAGAGAATCCCCCCTCCTAACTCTCTTCTCCACCTCCTCAGCCACGGGGGTTGGCGCAACCACCACGTTGAAGTCGCCTAGCCTAAAATGGGTAGCGCCACCGCGTCGGCTGAACATATACATGCATCCCGTGCTACAGTTGTATTTAACGCTGGGGTTTTAACATTGTATATTAAAATACCCACGCCCTCCTATTAACGTGGCTACAGCTCTTGAAGCAAGCGTCGCTGGAAGCCGTTTTCTACGTCTGCTACTTAAGCAAGGCGAGGTAAAGGCCGAAGACTCGCTCGGCATGGTATATCAACTACTCGCAGAACTGGGGTACTTTGTTAAACGCGGCGATAGATACCGGCGGACAAACAAAATTCCTCCGTCAGTTTCAAGCCGCATGCTAGGCGCAGTGTTTGACGAGGTCATCATCCCACGTCTACTTGGCGACTCGGTGAAGCTGAACTACGAGGCACTTTTCGCCGCCACAGCCCTCTTTCAAAGGCTACGCATAAAGGCGGCGAGTAGATTTGGAAAAGGGGTGCTTGTCCTCGTGGCGGGCTGGCTCCCCTGCGGCTTCTCCACAGAGATTTCGGCGGCCACTGGGGCCGACTTAGTTATCCTAGACGAACAATGGGAGGTTTTGTCTTTGGAGGAGGAGAGGATCTCGATACTGCCGCTTGAATTGGACAAGACCGGCGAGTCGATGGCCCCTTCGCTCTATATAAGTTTTGAAGTTGGCCGCGTAGAGGACTTGCCCCTCGATAAATATGGCCGCTTCTCATTCGCAGTGATATGCCACCGAGACGTAGACCTTAGAAAGATGCGAGAAGCCGCCGAGAGGATATACAGGGTCAACTTCGCAGGTGCGTTGGGGATATTTGCAGACCTCCTCGCAGATGCTTTAAACCTCGGCCGAGGAGAGGGATGCGGCCAGGGTGGAAAAGCCATATATCAAGACTCAGAAATGTGCATTACATATGTCTCGTAGAAGAAAGGAGGTTAAGTCTGTGGTGTTCCTCGGCGTAGGCGGCGTCGGCAAAACAACATACATATACCGCCTACTTGGCATAACAAAGGTGCCGAGAATAACGAGGCGGCCTGGCGCGCATCTACTTGCGACGGAAGATGTTAGGCTGTACCTAGTGGACACTCCTGGTCAGTACGCCGTAGAGGTGGCTCGAAGATACTACGAGGCCGTAAGGATCTTCGGCACGAGGCTAGACCTGATTGTTTATATGTACAGCGTAGTGGACCCCGCCACCTACCACGCCCTCTGGGACATAGAGACGTGGGTTTCCCGCTATCCGCCTCATAAGAAAATTGTAATAGGAAACAAAACAGATCTAGCTGAAGAACTGGGCTATATGATTGAGGGGGAAGAGGCGGTCAGGTGGGTGAATGCGCAACGGCTCTACTACGTCTCCGCCTTGAAAGACGACCCCCAGAGGCTCTTTGGCATCATTATCGAGAACCTGTGAATAATTGAAGAAGCCAGGGAACGTCGCCTTCAAGAGGCTTCAACATCTTGAGCTGACGCGACTCACTTATGCTCTCCTCTTTCCTCCGGAGAGCCGCCGCGTCGCCTCTGGGCGCCACCCCAATTTCGCTTGGCTTTCCACCGGCCATATTTACAAAAGTAAAGTAACCATCTGCAACTCGGCGCGTCCCCCTAAGTCCAAAAGCCTTCACAACAAACCCAACCTCTACGCTTGTAGACCCCACATAAGTGACGCCGGTGCTGACCGAAACTATATCACCCACGTAAATAGGCCTCCTGAAGACGATCCTGTTGACGCTGGCGGTGACGTATATCGTGGGGAAGAGTCTAAACGCCTCGACAAACGCCAACTCGTCCAGCCTAAAGAGGAGGCGGCCGCCGTACATCAACACCCCGTCTAGGGAGTCCTCCGGCATAGCCAAGAAGTGAGAAACGAGACGCCAGTCGCCCGACGCGGCGGGCTCCTCCACCTCCAACACCGCATCTGCAACCGACCTCCACTCCTGGAAATACCGACACAGCCCCTCCCACCCTCTTTCACACGCCACCCCCCTCCCCACGGGCTCCGGCCGGCCCTCCTGGCCCACCTTGACAAATATCATACGGCCCACCGTGGCTAGCCTGACCTCCCCCTCCCTCTTCACATACGACTCCACCAAGACGCTTACGCTACTACGCCTAACACCCACCACCCACCCCCTAAACACCAACACGTCGCCAAGCCTCACAGGCGCCACAAAATGCATCTTATCCAGGAACCCCAGCACCACGTCGCTCTCCACGAAATTCATGGCGGCCACGGTCCCCGCGTCCACCACCCACTCCAACATGTAGCCCCCATACAGCGCGCCGAGCGGATTCGCATGTCTCTGAGACACCAGACGCCTAGACTCCACCAAAGTTCTTAAAACAGACACATCCACGGGGGAGAGCAGACACGGAGCTATAAGTATAAGCCCCGGCCGGGATTCGAACCCGGGACCTCCCGCTGTCTCGCGGGGTCGGTACAAGGCCTGCGCGCGGCAGGCCCCATACGGGGCTCCGCCCCTGGGCGCTCCGACCGGGCTGAGCTACCGGGGCCCGTCTCCCCTATAATGGTTGGTATTAAAATTTTAAGCCGGGGAACCGCCTTTCACGGGGCCGCCAGCGGCGGCGCTCCAGCGGCACTCTTAATGTGGTGACACTGGAATTTAAAAATTAATGCGTAGCCGCCTTCGCCAGCTTTTTCTCGTAGTGCTCCACGATTTTCTTCTTCACCTCTTCGAAGTGGTCAGGGAGCTTCTCAGGCTCCAAGCCGCGTTGTAGATAGCGGGAGAACCTCGCCTTGTAGAGCTCCGGGTTCTCCTCCTTGAGCCTCTTTGCGTACTCAGCCACGTGAGCCCCCTTGACCCTGTCGTCGTCTGGCAGAACCTCCTCTCCATGCGGTATCTCCAGGCCGGCGTCCAGCGCGCCTCTGAGCACCGCGAACACCCTGGCGCCGGCGACCGGCCTGTGGAGACCTATGTCCAACACGGCCTCTTCCACGCCGCGGGCCCTGGCCTTGTACCCCACGATAAGCCCAAGTAGATACGCCGCCGTCGTGTTGTTCTCGTCGCCCTTCCACCCAAACTTAGCCAAGGCCCGGGTGTCGGCGCCTGCAATTGTGACGTCTCCCTGCGGCCTAGCGGCGACTACTTGGGCGATGACGTGTTTATCGGTCTTCCTCACCACGAGCCTGGCCTTCCTAGATATGATCAACCTTCGTCTCTTGCGGTAGTTGGTCAGCCCCTCCCTCCTCCGCCTAAACGGAACCTTGTATCTGGACCCCCTCGCCATGTCACCTCACAGGTTCCTTTGTCAACTTGTGCTCGTTTATGTAGGTCTTCAAGTGGCCGAGGTCGCGGAAGTAGTTGCCCTTAACCATCCTATACAGCTGGCGCCACACGGCGGGCTCCAGCCTGCCCTGCCTCTTCAACGTGTTGAGAAACCTCCTCATGGCTCTGACCTTGTTCTTCCACGCCTCCTCCTCATCCGTCCTCCTGCCCTCGCGGCTACCGGGACCCCTCCTCCTGCCTTGCTTCTTCTTCATGTGTCTAACGCGCCAGCGCCCCCGGGAAACCCCCTTCTCCGGCTCAGCCCATATCAACCCCTCGTTTATCAAGGCCCTCACGTCGTCTTTGGTGACAACCTCGTCAAGCCTATCCACGGCCTCTGGGGAGATCTTCACCCTGCTTACCCCAACGCCCAGGATGTCCGCCGCCAATCGCTTCACGTCGACCATACCTACCGCCCAGAGGAGGCGGTATATATATTTTTTGTCAACAACTCCCGGCGTACCCAAGCCGTAGGGCTTGGAGGCGCCGGTGAAAGCGGCGAGCTTGGTCCGGGAGAG
>WYEI01000249.1 GCA_009903905.1 Pyrobaculum sp.
ACCGTAGAGGAGGGCAAGGCCGAGCTTGTGCCGGGGGTGTTGTTCATAGACGACACACATCTGTTGGACGTCGAGACGTTTTCCTTCCTAATGAGGGCTATGGAGACTGAATTCGCACCTATAATAATCATGGCGACTAATAGAGGGATTGCCAAGATAAGAGGTACAGATATAGAGTCGCCGCACGGGATTCCCCAAGACCTCCTAGACCGTCTTGTGATAATCCGCACAAGGCCCTACACCGCCGAGGAGATCAGAGAGATAATACAGATAAAGGCGCGTGAACAGAACATTTCTCTAAGCGACGACGCGCTTAAACTGTTAACCACCATTGGCGTAGAACATTCCCTCAGATACGCGTTGCAGTTGCTGGTGCCGGCGTACATAACAGCTAAGGAAAGGGGCAAATCCATAATTGAAGACAGAGACGTGGAATACGTCAAGAAACACTTCGTGTCTGTGAAGGAGTCTGTGGAATACGTCAAGACGCTGGAGGAGAAGTTCTTAAAGTAGCGCCTTTTTCCCGCGCTCAACTAGATAAATGTTGTATACTGCATATGCCATCAATACCTGCCCTATGTCTAGATACCACTGCTGGGCCCCCTTCACGTTGATGACGTAAAACAATGGGTATATCGATACGCCGTAGCCCGGCGGAGAAGACGTGAAGAGGAGGGTGAGGTAGTGGAACACCGCCGTGGCGATAGACAAGGCGGCGAGGGTCCACCGGATCCTTGCGTTTGGCTTCACGAAGAAGGTGGCCACTATCGCTGCAAACAGTAGCGTCGTCATTGCTACCGCGGCTCTCCACATGTAGAGCCACGCGGGCGCCCCCTTCACGGTTTTGACCCCGTCCGGCGTCAGGACCTTGTCCGGCGGGGGCCTAACTGCGTCGGAGACAAAGCGCTCAACCGGCAACAAAGCTGACACAAGCACAACGACCACCGCCAGAACCGCTATGTAGGTTATGGAGCTCATCTTATCGACTGAAGCACCCTATACTGCTCCCCAAGTACCCCAAGCGCTATGTTAAACACCAACATAGCCGCAAGCGCCCAAGTGACGACGTCTACGACGAACTTGCCTTTTTTCTCGCCCAGCCTCCTCTGCGCCACTGCGGCGAGTAGTTGCCCTCCGTCGAGTGGGTAGATGGGCAACGCGTTGAGCACCGCGAGGCCGTAGTTCACCACGACTAGCCAAAACACCAACCGCGTGAAGTCTGTGTTATAAAGCTGGTCCCTCCTCACGGGTCCCTCGTCGTAACCCAACAGGGGTAAACTACCGGGCCCGAGGCCGAAGTATATCCTCCCCTCGCGTTCCACTAACGTCACGTTTAAAGTATGTGAAGTGCCGTTTCGCTCAACCACGACCTTGATGACGTCTCCCGCCTTGCATCTCTCTCTTATTTCTCGCAGAGTCGAGAATAGTTGTCCGCTTGAAGTTATGTCTGTCGATATGCCGCATCCCTCTATCCTCTTCACCACGTCTCCCGGCCTCACGCCACCGCGGTACAGAGAGCCGTCTGTGTATAGCCACATGATTTTCGGCGACGTGGAAAACTCGGCGTAGTCCACCTCCACCGTGTATCTGCCGAACCAGCTACCGACTACGAGGGTCACCTTGTCTCCGGGTTTACATTCCACGGTTTTGTTTATCCCCAAGAGAGGGCCCATGCCCGCCAACACGTTTATTTTTGTTAAGAAGTCGTCGGGCGTGTAGATCTTTTCCTGTAGCCCGCATCCCTGTATCTCCAATACTCTGTCTCCCGGCTTGACGCCGTATGCCTCCACGCCGAAGACCGCCCCCTGGAGCCCGAGCCACGCCCCCACAACGCCGAGCGCCATAGCCGCCAAAGCCAACACAACGTTTACGGCAACGCCGCTGGCCAACACCGCGACCTTAGCCTCAGTCTTCGCCTTCTTGAAGCTCTCCTCGTCAGGCTCCACGAAGGCGCCGCTGAGGACGTATAGAAGAGAGAAGACGCCAACCGACTTGACTGGGATGCCGTATCTCAACGCCGCGTAGCCATGCATAAGCTCGTGCAGAACCACCGCCACCGCCACGGCGACAGCCAAATATGGCAACTGATCCCACGGCAGGGTCACGCCGGGAATGATGGGAGTAACCCCGGCGGACTGCGCGGCGGCCTCGCCCACAGAGGCGCCGCCCAGCAACATATTGAGGGCGTTCACGGTGCCGCCTGCCAGCATGTAGATGAAGCCCTGGAGCCACTGAACCTGGCCGTCTGGCCTTATGAATGGAATTGCCAGAAATACAGGGGCCAGAAACAACAGCAACGCCACGGCCGTATAGGCCTTAAGCGGAATAAAGCTGAGTTTCTCGGCGAACTTCTTGACGTAGACGACCAGCCTCTCGCTTTTCCAGTAAATCGCGACGAAGTACTTCACCGCCTGTCTATTCAATAGGTAGACTAGCCCAACCAGCACGAACCAGCTCGCCAGGAATATAACCAGCGCGTCCACAGCCCCCAGAAGATTGGTATTTTAATATTAAAGCTCCAGCGTCGACCCAGCGCCCAGCCTGTAGACGTTGAGGCGCTTCTCAAGTTCTTTAACCAACTGCGGCGCCGTGTGCAACGCAACTACGCATCTGACGCCCAGGAGGCGGAGCTCTGCAAGTATCCGGGGGAGGAGGTAGGGGTTGTAGGCAGTCCCGCCGAGGCCGCCTACCACACACCTAGCCTTTACCCCTCTCTGAGATAGCTTGTGGTACGGAATCGTGTAGAGGCCGCACGGCGAAATCACAACGCCGTCTACATATAGGACGTTCTCGCGGCTTTCCCTAAACACCCGATACTCCACGCCGCGTATTCTCAGCGCAATGTCCGACGTGGGCCGCACGACGGGAACCTTGAAGAGGGCGAAACCCCCTACGTGGTGCGGATTGTCGGGAACCCCCACAACGCCGACGAGGGGCTTGACCTGCCGCCTAGCCGCAAACCTAGACGCGGCATCTACGGCACAACCGTCAAAGAGGACATGCCCGTTGACCAACACGCCGAACCCGTGGCTGGGCTCCAGCTCGCCTGGATGCTCTGAACACAATGCCGTTATCTTAACCACACCCCCTCTGTAGCCTAAAATTTATAAACCAACTCAGCGCGGAGAGAGCCATGAGAAGAGTCGTCATAAGCATCTTGTCGGCTTTAGCATTTGCGGCGGTTCTGGCGTTTTTCCCTGGCCAGTACTTCACCGCGGTGTTGCTCTACTTCTTGCTCTTCTTCGGCATAAGTATTTTTCTCAGCCTCCGTACGTATAGGCAAGGCGCGGCCTCGGCGCGGGAGATAGCCAAAGGAAAACCTCTCTTTGAAATCGATGAAAAAGAGGTAAATAAGTTGTTAGAAAAAGATAAAGAGCTTATTAATGAGTATAAAAAATTTGCAAGAGCCTCATTTATGCCGCTACTGACGCTTCCAATCTTCCTACTCCTCTTCACGATTCTCTTTCCCACCTTGCCGCACCTGGCAGAGTCAGTACTAGGGCCCTATATAGGGGCCTACCTAGCTAGGTTCTTAGGCTACGCCGCGATATTCATGTTATTTGCGGCAATTTCTCTAGCCACCTTTAAGCCCCAGGTAATGCCGAGAATAGTAAGGAGCCTTAAAGTGTACGAGACCGGTCTGGTTATAGACAGGGCCTTGGGTTTAAAAAGCCCCATCGAAGTCAGCGAGTACAAAGTCGATGAAGAGCGAAAATTTATAGAGTTTAGGCTGAATAATCAGATATTTAGAGTATATTACAAAGACATAAAAGAGTTAGATGCTGTTTTGTCCAGGTTGCTGAAGCCCTTAAAACAGTGAGGCCAACGAGCCTGCGATCTCCTCCTCGCTCGGCCCCTTCTT
>WYEI01000166.1 GCA_009903905.1 Pyrobaculum sp.
GCGGGGGTGAGAAGCGACCCAGCCGTCCTCTTCAAGGAGTTTGTGGAGGAGGTGCAGAGACTACTTTCGCCCATGCCCTGCGCGGCGGAGTTCCTCAAGTGGGCGAGGGAGAGGGGGCGGGTGGCCATACTCTCCAACACGCCGTGTCGATGCTTCGTGGAGTCTTTCCTCGAGAACAGCGGCGGCGCCGTCGACGCGGTGGTGACGTCCGACGTGTTGCTTCGCCGGAAGCCGCTCAAGCCGGTGTTTATATATGCCCTAAGAAAGATCGGGGCGGAGCCCCACGAGACTGTGTATGTGGGGGATGGGGAAGAGGACCTAGGCGCCATGGCGGCGGGCCTCCTCACCGTCATGGTGGGAAGAGAGGGAGGACACGTGAGTTTTCCCTCCCTCTGCGACGCCTGGAGGTGGTTAGCCACTCTAGCTTGACGGCTTCCGGCACATGCGGCAGTTTGGGCCTAGGCCGCCGAGCGAAAACCACGTGTGGTTTGGCGAAAAGGGGAGGGGGCTACAGCCCGCGTTGTGTTACTTCTTGCAGGAGGTTGGCTAGATGCGGCGCCCTGGCCTTTAGCTTGGCTACTGCTGTGTCCACATCTTCCTCTGGACTCACGCCGTACCTCGTGAGCATGTAGGCGTGGGGTCCCAACACCATTGCCACCGACGCCATGTACACGCTTTGCATCCACTTTAAAAAATCCTCCGTAGAGCCGAGGATCGCCCGAGTCCCTCAACACGCCGCCAGGCCGGCCGCTCCGCGGCTAATTAGTTAATGCCCGGCTTCTTTTTGTGTAGGCGTGAGAGAAGTCTGAAAGATCACCCGCGCCTGCCGCCTCCGTTTTGTCATTAAAATGCGGACCTCTGCCCGAAAACCTCTCCGGGGGTCTGCGTCGCCGGCCCAACCCCAAGCCGGAGGCGGCGTCGTTGCCCATGGACGAGGAGAAAGACGCTCGGAGGGGAAAGAATAGACGAGGGCTAAGCAGTAAACTAATATACTCCTTTCCAGTTAGGGCCGTGATCACATGTCCGCGTTGCGGGATGCCGGAGTGGGAGGCCCTGCCCGCGCCTTACACCTACCGCCACAAGGGGCCTGAGAACACCATCATGATAGCCCGTTGCAAAAACTGCGGCCTCGTGTTCTACATCTTCAGGACCTCGCTGGAGACCTTCACGCTGGAGATAGAGAAGGCGGAGCGGAAGCATGGAGCCATCCCTCACATCGACCTCGACAAGTAGCCTCTGCCATCACTGTGGCAGGAGACCTGCGCAGTACCTCCGCGCGGTAAGCGGCGAGAGGCTCTGCCTCCGTTGCCTCTTCAACTTGCTGGAGAGGAAGGTACTCAAGACTATACGCGACGAGAGGCTCATAGAGCCCGGCGACTACGTGGCCATCGCGGTGTCCGGCGGCAAAGACAGCCTCGTCCTCCTCCACATGCTGGGCAAATTCAGGGAGAGGGGTCTGCTGAGAGACGTGAAGATGGAGGCCTTCACGATAAACGAGGGCCACCCCTACAGCTGCTTCTACCGCATGGCGCGGAGGGACTACGTAAAGGAGCTGGCCGCCAAATTCGGCATAGAGTATAACGTGTACCACTTCAGAGACATCTTCGGCGTTACGGCGATGGAGCTCTCCGAGAGGCTCGCCAAGGCCGGCTACGAGGTCCACATGTGCACCATAGACGGCGTGTTGAGGCGCCGCGCCATGAACCTCATCGGCAGGCGGAGGGGCTGGACGAAGATCGCCACGGCGCACAACCTAGACGACGAAGCCCAGACGGTCCTCCTAAACGTCCTCATGGGCAACCTCTCGCGGTTCCGCTGGTACGGCACGTACGAAGACGCCGATGAGAAGGACTTAATACCCCGCATCAAGCCGCTGAAGTACATAAGGGAGGAGGAAATTGCGCTGTATGCCCACTACCACGGCCTGCCCCTCATGGAGCTGGAGTGCCCATACGTAACCACGAACCCCCGCTACAACCTAAAGTTCATGCTCGCCGAGCTGGAGCGGGAGATGCCCTCCGTGAAGTACAACCTGTCCTCCTTCGGCGGGAAGCTTACGCGTATTTTGAGAGAAACCACGCCGGAGGCCCAGCCGAAGAGGTGTAAACACTGCGGTGCCCCCTCCGCGCGGGACATGTGCCGCGTCTGCGAATTCTTCGAAAAGGCCGGCCTCCTGGACGCCTACCTGCAGAAAATCCGCGCAGAGATAAATATATAGACCTGTTTCTCTACATGCGGGTTGCGCTCCTCCTAACCGCGGTGTGGCTTCTGGCGCTTCTAGGCTGGTTTGCGGGAGCCAATGCCGTGGAGAAGCCCAGCGGAAACCCGCCCCCCTCCACTGCCGACATGTGGGAGAGACCTGTCATCAACATCACCTCGGGCCTCCCCTTCAGGGACAAACACCCCCTGTGTAGAGACCCGCTGATGCGCTTGACGCTCAGGATCGGGATCAGGTGCGGCCCCCCTCCGCGTATCGTGTTTAGAGATGGTTAAGCCTCGACGCGGAGGCAGGCGCCTTCGTCTACAGTCTTTGCCCGGACGCCGAGTTCTTTGAAGAAGGCGTCTAGGTAGGTCCGTATCAGCGGCTGGACGAGGCTACATAGGCGTGCCTCAAGTCGTCCCTCTTTTAACGTGGTTTCGAGGGTAGCCAAGCCTCTGAGTTGGATTATGTAAAGCGCCTCCTCTAGCGTCACTACGTCAAGAGTCGTCGCGACCTCTTTTAGAGTTTTTACGTCTCTCTTGGCCATCTCCTCGGCGAGTTTAGCAGGGTCTTGGAGGTGGACTACAAGGTCTTTCTCGAGGGCTAAGGCTGGTTTGCCGTTTATGACGTGGGTGATAAGACGTGGGACGAAGATAGACGCCGCCGATATTCTATGTTTTACCTTCTTGACGAAGGCAAACATCTGGAGTTGTTTCAAGATCTCCTGCATCTGTTCTTCAGTCTGGAGGGTGAGGTCTGCAATGAAGTGGAGATGTTGGCGGGTTGTGTCTATTGCTATGTTGATTATATTTACGTCGTGTTCCGCAAAGACGTTTGAAAGCGTGGCAAGGATACCCGGCTGGTCGAAGTTCAGTTCCACCAGGAACTCGCCCAGCCTAACCCCGGTGCCGTTGGCTATGAGGAAAACCTCCCTGTTAAGCATTGTGGGGGAACCCACAGTATATTAAAATCTTTCTCCCGAAGGCTACACTATTTAAAAACACCCCTGAGTTCAGCTCCGTGGCACATAGGCTACCCACCAGGTGGGACATAAGGTGGGAGGAGGAGCTCATCCAGACGTGGGAGAGGGAGGGCAGATTCAAGACTAAGATAAGCGGAGGCAAACCCGTCTTCGTCATCGACACGCCGCCTCCCTACCTGTCCAGCAACAGGCCGCACATAGGCCAGACGGCGTCCTACGCCCACTTTGACATGATAGCCAGGTTCCTCAGGATGAGGGGCTACGACGTGGTGTTCCCCTTCTACCTAGACAGAAACGGCCTCCCCATAGAGGTCCAGATTGAGAAGAAGTATAACATAGTGGCGCACGAGGTGCCGAGGGAGGAGTTCCTAAGGCTCTGCAAGGAGCAGCTGGACAGCTACGAGGGGGAGTTCGTGGCGTCGCTTAGGCGGTGGGGCCTCTCCTTCGACTACTGGCCCCACGGCACAGACAGCCCCGAGTACCGGAGGATGACGCAGCGCACCTTCGTGGATCTTTGGCGCAGGGGGCTTATATACGAGGCGGAGAGGCCTACGCCGTGGTGCCCCCGTTGCCGCACCGCGCTGGCGGAGCCCGAGATTGAGTACAGGGAGGAGGAGACCTACCTAAACCACATAAAGTTCAAGGTCCAGGAGACGGGGGAGGACATA
>WYEI01000299.1 GCA_009903905.1 Pyrobaculum sp.
TCAAGAACTCGACGTAGTTGAACTCGCCCGGCTTCGCCAAGATTACGACGGGCCTCGCGGAGATTACGACGCCTAGTCTAAGCAGAGGCTCGGAATACAGCCTGTCGAGCTCCTCCAGAGGGGCCTCAGGTGCATCCGGCGGGCCGGGCTGAGGCGAAGCCGCCGCGAGGGAGGGGGCGGAGAAGTCGACGGAGACAGAGACCTCCCTCGGCCTCTCGAAGGACGGGCCTATCTCCGCCAACTTGAGCCGAAGCGGGGCTATACGAGGCGGCTCAAAGGAAAGGCCGAGCCGGATCTGGGGAGCCCCTTGGAAAGAAACTATAATGGGCTTGAGGGATGCGGCGAGGGGCTTCACCGGGGGGACTCCGTACTCGAGCTGGAGGGAGATCTGCCTAGGCTCTTCGAACGAGGGGGAGAGGGGTCTAAGCCTTACGTCGATTTTGGCCATTTGCGGCAGGAAAAGGTCTAGTTGGTAAGAGAGCGGCCGCGGCGTCTCGAAGGCCGGCTTTACAAGTCTCAGCCTAACCTCCACCTTCTGCTCAACCGCATCAATACTCATGGCACGAGGCGCCTCCACCGCCGCCTCTCTGCGCCTTAACACCCTAACGACGTATAGAAACTCCTCAGGAGAGACGCCGCGGCGGATCTCAGCTACTGTCATTAGAGACATACATAACTTAGACAGATACTGGCGCCATAGCTATTGGGCCTAGTCAGGCCGAGAAACATGATAGGGCAGAACCTCTCTACAAATTCGAAGTACGAAAGTATCTTTTCTACCCTATCGTAAGATAATCGAACAACCCCACTATCGACATATACATTTATATAATGTACATCCTTTGCATATATGCCCACGCTTTCTAACACGTCGTAGACAGCATACTTGTTCAGGTAGGTTTTAAACTCGTCATCTCCGTAGATTCCGTAGAGCTTGCCTATGACGCGTGCCACTAAGTCGCCTACTGTGTCTTTCTCGTGGCCGAAGAGCCCCAGTTCTTCGTCTAGCTCCTTGCCTAGGCCGGGCGCGATTCTTAGGCCTATCTTCACGCCGTATTTCTCCATAAGCGCCGCGACGCCGCCGTCGAAAAGCCTCTCGCCGTACATCAACCTGAGGTATGGCTTCGGCGTAAGTCTAAGCGAGTTTAAGAAGAGGGTAAAGGGGTTGTAGAGGGGGAGGAGCCTAAGCCCTGCGTTTAGAACTTCCTCATACGCAACCACGAAATCTCTAGCGTCTCTCACCTCGTATCTCTTCGGCGCCACCTCCACGGGCACGCGCCTATACACCTCGTCGAGAAGCCTCTTGACCTCCTTGAGGGTGTTGATTACGTCCGTCTCCCGCTCCGTGATTTTGCCGAGTTCCTGCGGCATCTTGCCGGCCTTAAGCGCGTTGACCAGCTTATTAAGCGCGTCGAGACTCACCTCAAAGCCCAGCTTCTCTCTGAAAAACCTCGCCGCCGAGCCCTCGGAGAAGCAATCCTCTTTGATCACGCCTCTGTCTACGCATTCTTGCCTTACGCCGCCGAGGAGCATCTGGAGGGCGAGATCTCTGTCGCCGCCCATCAGGACCTGCGCCAAGTCGCCGGAGAGCCGGCCTAAGACCTCCTGCCTCGCCTTCAGGAAGCCGGCCAACGCGGAGTAGAAGGCGCCTAGCTCCTCCCGAAAGTACTTCTTCCAGACAGATTCATCCCAAAACTCAACAAACGCCACAGCCATACAGAAGTCTCTATCTAGAATAAAAAATTTGCCACCAGACTGGGGAAATCTCTATAATCGTAGTGTCTCCAATAGATCTACCAGTCTCTCCGCCAGCTCCAGCTTCACCGTCTGTACGCCAGGTAATATCCTCACACCGAGCTTCTCCAGCCGCCTCCTATCTGGCAGACGCCACTCGGCAGGATTGTTTGGGCACGTCATGCGGTGTCGACTACTGGGCGACATCGCCACGGGAGGGGCTATTTCGTCGCGCTACTGTTGCTGGGTTCTGATAAGTTCTTAACGGTTTCTGGATCTCTAAGAGAACGGTCTTTACGCGGTCGATCTTCTTCGCCAAGTTGTCTATGCATTGTGTAGTTGCTTGATGCGAGATCTTTTGACCTCCTCTTGTATTTATAATACATAGCTAAGCAAGATGGCTTTAATGGCTTTTTCAAGCAACTGCCGAAGCGCGACGAGACCCCAGCGGATCCGGCCACACCAAAAAGATGCTTGGCCGTACTGAAATCCTCTAGCGTTATGCTGATCAGCTCTCTTGCCAATCGTATACCTTTTCTATGTGAACTTTTCGTCATAAATTATTCAGGAAATATTCCTTTAGGTTAGTTGATAGAGCTTTTTTAGTGCGGCTATGGCTCTAAGGCCTTTGTTTTTCACTTCCCACATCCAATATACGGCGGCGAAGTCGTCCATTTCGCGTAGGGTCTTGACTAGCCTATACTTCTCGTGGACGTAGGGGTACAGCTTGGCGAAGAGGTAGGCCTTGGCCGCCTTTTCTAAGTTGGCGAAGGAGTCGTCTATCTGCGTCACGTCGCCGAAAAGTTCACGCCACCATGTGAGCCCCTCTACGGAGAACGAGGCTATGCGTCTGCCCCTCTGCATAAGGGTAGCCCTCCTTGTACCTATGCGGAGCGTGATCATGCCCCTCTGCAGACGGAGCCGCGCACCCTTATGTCTAGGTTCTTAAAGGCCTTGGCGTGCTCAGCTGCCTCTTGGGGTACCTCCTTCTCCCTCACGGTGAAGGTCGCGGTGATCGACGCCTCGCCGCCCTCCGTAGTCAACGTAATTATGTACCTCACAAGCTTCTCCACCTCGCCGACGCCTCTGGCGGTCCAATTCGACTCCACACCCCCATCTTTAAACACCGCCTCGGCCTTCGCGTCAACTAGCTGGAAGTATCCAAAAAGTCTCAACTGTTCCAGAAAACGCAAAACCGCCGTCGCGTCGTTGCCGGCGGCCACGAGACTTCTGGCCTGTACACCCACGCCCTCAGCCAAGGGCTTCTCCACATCTTCACACTTAACAGCCGCAGGCGTAGCCTCCGCCGCCGCGGCTGGCCTGGTCCTCCTCGCCTCCTCTAGCAACGACTTCACCTCTGCCGGAACCTCCTTCATCACGCTTATCGCCCTCTCGGGATCACAGTTTAGAAGTTCCCTAAGCCTGGCTGTCTCCTCGCCCTCCGGCAGGCTTCTAACCTCTCTAAGTCCCTGTGGCCAGTACCACGAATTTCCGCAAGAGAGCACTATCTCCCCATTCTCCGCCAGCTTCGCCAAAGCCTCTGTAAGCGCCCTCCCGGGCTCCACCATGGGCAGATCAGGGTCCCTATAGAAGTCCTCCCTTATGGTCGCTATGTCGATAGACTTGACGTGACGCAACCTCTTAGAGAGATAGATGTCGTATAGATACTGGGCATCTAGCGGAATATATTTCGCGACTCCTTCCAACGCATCCCTCACGGCCTTGGCCACAGCCTCCCTAAACCTGGCCGCGGCCCTCCCCGGGGCCTCGCCTCGCGCCAGCTCAACCCTAAGATCAATAAAGTCCACGCCGTGAGGCATAGGCACGGCGAGTTTGTTGTACGACTGATAGAAGGCATAGTATAGCTCAAGCGTCCTCTTCTCGCACAACGACTCAAGTCTCTGTCTCTGAGAGGATTCCTTGAGCTCTTCTCTCAAGGCGTCGCACGCCTTTATGTACTTGGCCTGCTCCACAGGCATGCCGCTGTGTAAGAGCACTACAACGGAGTTGCGGTAAGTTAACCTCTCCAGCGCCTTCTTGAGCTCCTCTTTGTCCGGCGGCTGCGCCCGCGGATGCCAGACGTACAGCCTAAACCTCTTCT
>WYEI01000245.1 GCA_009903905.1 Pyrobaculum sp.
GCATCCCCGACCTTGCCCTTGACGTATCCGACAAAGATCACAACGCCCCCGCCCCCTCGGGGCGCGGTCTTTTCTATGATGTCTTGTACTTCCTTGTTTAAGTCCACCGGTTTCTGTACCACCCCCCCGCCGCCGCTTACAGGAGGCATTAACGCCACCTCATCGCCGTTTCGCAACGCGTAAGAGCCGTCAACCGTTCGGCCGTTTACAAGCACCAGCAACTCCTCTTTAAACGCCTCTGCATTTGGGTAAGACTTGAAGAACCATTCAAGCAGTTGAGAAAGCGTGGCTCCCTCGGGCACCGTCACCTCTTCCCGTATTTTCCCCGTAACATCTCTAAGCGCCGAGAAGTACTTAACCACGACGCGCATGGACGCTTCTTCGTCTTCGATTTAAAAAATTTAGTGTAAAACTTCGCATTTAGACGAAATCTATATATATTTATCTAGCAGGACTGGGGCCCTATGAAATTCGATGTTGTCATAGTGGGCGCCGGCCCCGCCGGCCTCGCCGCGGCTTATAAACTCGCCTCTGCCGGTTTTAAAGTCGTGGTGTTGGAAAGAGGAAGAGAGCCCGGAGCTAAGGAGCTCTACGGCGGCCGTATCTACGCATATTGGCTTGATAAATACCTGCCGGAGTTCCGCAAAGACGCCCCAGTGGACAGGTGGGTTAGGAGAGAACGCGTGTCTTTTCTCACGGAAGACAAGGCGTTGACCATAGAAACCGCTGTGGTGGAGAAGGAAAAGACGAGCTTCGTGGTGCCGCTGGTGTCGTTTGTCTCTTGGATGGCGAAGCTTGCGCAAAACGCCGGCGCTAAAATAGTCACGGAGACTCCAGTAGATGTACTTGTAAAAGACGAGAAAGGCAGAGTTATAGGCGTGCAGTCAGGTCCCGACGTGCTCCAGGCTGACTACGTCGTGGATGCTGAGGGGGTCAACCGACTGCTTCTCGAGAGGGCGGGAATTGTGAAGAAGCTGGAGCCCGAGCTGGTCGCAGTCGGCGTGAAAGAGGTGTTGAAGTTCGAAAACAAAAAGACACTTGAGGAGAGACTCGGCCTAGATGAAGACGAAGGCCTCGCGTGGGCAATCGCCGGGTACCCCACGGAGTACCTCCCCGGCGGCGGGTTCATATACACCTACAAAGACGCGCTGGCGCTCGGCGTGGTTGTGTACATGAGGAACTGGGAGAAGTTGAAGACGCCGGTATATGACCTCGCCGAGAAGCTGAGACTTCACCCATATATGGCCCCCCTAGTCAAGGGTGCTTCTCTCCAAGAGTACGGGGGCCATATGACGCCTGTCGCCGGCATCAATATGGCGCCGCCCCGCTTCTACTACGACGGATTGCTCATCGCCGGGGACGCCGCCGGCTTCCTGCTCCACACCGGCGTGTTGATCCGCGGCGTAGACTTTGCCGTGGCTTCAGGTGTCCTCGCCGCGGAGGCCATAAAGGAGGCCCGTAGCCCCTCGGCGGAGGACCTCGCGGTGTATGAAAAGAAACTGAGGGGTAGCTTCATATTACCGCAACTGGAGAAATTTAGAAAAGCAGATAGACTGCTCAGCGACGAGTCCCTCTTCCGGGATCTGGCTCTGTTATCGACGGAGGCGGCATATAATTATTTCAACATAGACGAGAACCACAGGACGTTGTTTGAGGCTGTACGCGAAGCGTCGAAAAAGACGAGCATAAGCCTGGTAAAATTAATGATAAATATGATTAAAATGGTGAGGAACCTATGAGCTTGAAGTATTTCACCATAGAGGAGCGGCTTAACGCAAACGCCTGGGACGTGGACGTACACAGACCCCACATAAAAATCGTGGATCCTGAGCAGTGTAGGAAATGCGAGAAGAAGCCTTGTACTTTTATGTGTCCCGCCAAGTGTTACGTGCAACAAGGCGACTACGTGGTGCTGAGCACAGAGGCCTGCGTAGAATGCGGCACATGCCGCGTCGTGTGTCCTCACGGCAACATCGACTGGAACTACCCACGCTCGGGAATGGGTATATGGTATAGGTTTACGTAGGGCCATGAAGATCGTTGCGCTTACAAAAGCGGCAGTGCCGCTCTCCTCTGCGATAAGGATAGACCCCAAAACCGGTACGCTAGTGAGAGAGGGCGTCCCTCTGACGAGCAACGCGTGGGATAGAGACGCCATAGAGTTCGCGTTGAAGCTGAAGGATAAGTACGGCGGCGAAGTCATAGCGCTTTCTATGGCTCCGCCAAGCGGAATACCGGCACTGGAAAGCTTGATAGGTATGGGAGTCGACAGAGCCATCTTGGCCTCAGACAGAGTTTTCGCCGGCGCCGACACGTGGGCCACTGCCCATGTGCTGGCCAAGACCATTGAGAAATACGTACCTGACTACGACTTGGTGGTAGCCGGCGAGGAGACCATCGACAGCACGACCGCACATATTGGGGCGCAGACGGCGAGCTGGTTAGGCGTGCCCTACGTCTACTATGTATACGACGCAGAGATCAAGGGCAGGACCCTAATCGCCAGACGCTTCCTGGAAGACGAGGGAGTCGACGAGGTGTTTGAGGTCGAGATGCCAGCGGTGATATCTGTGCTAAAGGGCTCCCAGGTGCCTAGAGAGGTGAGGCTCAGCCGCAAGCTCAACGCGCGGGAGTATATACAGATAGTGAGCAACAAGGAGCTCGGGCTCGAGCCCGACTGTGTAGGTCTCCGCGGTAGCCCCACCGTGGTGGCCGGCATGGCTCCCGCCACATACCCGCCAAGGAAGAAGGTGGTCATACAAGGAGAACCAGCCGAAGTAGTCAAAAAACTGGTAGAAATATTAAAACAGGAGGGGGTGTTGTAGCTATGCCCTGCACGCTCTGGCCCCCGGTAAACAAAGAGGAGTACAAGGGCGTCTGGGTGTATCTTGAGAGAGAAGGCGGCCGGCTAAAGGACGTCGGGTTGGAGCTGTTGGGTAAGGCGAGGGATCTGGCGCAGAAGCTTGGCGGTGCCGAGGTGGGGGGAGTAATAGTGGCAGGCACGGAGGAGATGGCGAGGGAGGCGGTATACCACGGCGCAGATAAGGTGGTTATTATAGACAACCCAGACCTAAAGGTGTACACGCCGGCGGAGTACGCCGAGGCCATCGCCAAGGTGGTGGGGAAGTACAAGCCAGAGATATTCCTCATAGGCGCTACCAAGCGCGGAAGAGAGCTGGCGGCCTACATAGCAAATACGCTGACCACAGGGATTACGGCTGACTGCACCGCGCTTGAAATAGACCCGAAAACCCGCGATCTGCTTCAGATCCGCCCCACCTTCGGCGGCACGCAACTAGCCACCATAAGAACCCCCCAGAGACGCCCCCAGATGGCCAGTGTCAGACCCGGCGTCTTCCCCAAGCCGCCGCGCGACACAAGTAGAACGGGGCAGATAATCGTGGAAAAGGTCGAGATCACGAAAAGAAGAACGCGGCTTGTGTCAATAGAGAAGAGGCTTGAGAAAGACGTGGCGGACCTCCCGCCGGTGGAGTCGGCCGACGTAGTGATTGCCGGCGGCAGAGGTCTCGGCTCCGTCGAAGGCTTCAAGCTACTTATAGACTTGGCGAAGCTGTTGGGCGGAACGGTGGGGGCCTCCCTCATGGCCGTGCGTGCAGGCTGGGCTCCCCACACACGGCAAATTGGCCAGACGGGCAAGACCATTAGGCCTAAACTTTACATAGCGGTGGGTATAAGCGGCGCCATACAGCACCTGATGGGTATTATGGAGACAAAAACAATTATCGCAATAAACCCAGACCCCCATGCGCCTATAATGCAAAACGCAGATTACGCCGTGGTCGGCGACTATAAGCAGAT
>WYEI01000184.1 GCA_009903905.1 Pyrobaculum sp.
CCGGGATAGTGTAGGGGAGCTTCGCCGCGAAGACCACGTGCCTCCCGCCGTATAGCCACTGCTCGCCGACGGGAAGCGCCGTGCCAGTTAGCAAATCCTCCACGGCCTCCGGCTTGATGCCTGTCCTCTCCAACACAGCCCTCACAGCCGCCGCCGCGAGGTCCTCGGGACGTAGGTCCCAGAAGTCGTCTCTCTG
This sequence comes from Pyrobaculum sp., assembly GCA_009903905.1. The sequence continues at coordinate 197 of WYEI01000184.1, forward strand.
GGGCTCCTTCCTGGAGAACCTGGTAAAAGCCGTCCTGGCAAACGCGACGAGGTAGACGTTGTCCAGCCTCCTCCCAACTGTTGTCATAGCGCCCATCGTTTATGAGTTAATATGTGTTGGGTCCGACGGGGGCCGAAAAATTTTATAGAGCCCCCAAAACTCTTCGCAATGTCTCTCCCAAGGGCGTTCATAACGTCGGTTGTGGGCTCGTGGCCGAGGCCCACGTGGCTCATTGAGGCGTTTGAGAAATACGAGAAGGGGCAGCTGGACCAGCAGACCTTTTCCCAGTACCTCGACGACGCGGTGAAGCTCGCGATTAAAGACCAGGAGGAGGCAGGTCTCGACGTAATTACAGACGGCGAACAGAGGAGGACTTCATTCGTGGCCTTTGTGGGGCAGAAGATTAAGGGGTTCAAAATCGTGAGGGTGGAGGAGCTGCACCCCAACGCCAAGGAGATCATGAAGAAGTACAAGGCGCCGCTGACGCTGTGGCGCCCTGTGATAGCTGGCTACATTGAGGACAGCGTCTTGGCGGTGGACGAGGTCCAGTACTCCAAGAAGGTGACTCAGAAGCCTCTCAAGGTCACCCTCCCCTCGCCTTACCTAATCATGTGGGAGGCGTGGCACGCCAAGATATCGGCGCCGTACTACCCCAGGCCCGAGGACGCCGCCGAGGCCTACGTCAAGGTGCTGAGGAACGAGATCGCCAGGCTTATAGACGCCGGCGTCGCCTTCATCCAGCTGGATGAGCCCATGCTCGGCGACTTGATAGAGGCGGAGCAGGACAAGCCAGACCGCTATAAGCAGGTGGCCTCTGAGCTTTACGGCCAGAAGTACCGCGGCCTCAGAGACGAGATCCAGCTCGCCGTCGACCTCGTCAACGAGACGGTGAAGGGCTACACCTCCTCTGTCCGCATCGGGATGCACCTAGACCGGTGGCCCACGGAGGAGTCGCCTGTGGTAGGCTACGAGAGGCTCGCCCCCCAGGTCTTCGACATAAAGGTGAAGCAGTACGTGGTGGAGTACAAGCATCCGCGGATGGGCAACCCGGAGGAGTTCGCCAAGATACTCCCCAGCGACAAGGAGATCGGGCTCGGCTCAATAGACGTAAGAGACCACAGGCGGGTGGAGACCGTGGAGGAGGTGGCGGCACACGTGGAGAAGATCGTGAAGTACGTAGACCCCACCAAGATCTGGCTCAACCCAGACTGCGGCTTCGCGCCAGGCATGTACCGCGCCTTCCCACGCGCCATCGCGCTGGAGAAGCTGAAGATTATGACAAAAGCCGCCGAGGTCCTCCGACGACGCTACTGGTGGGCTTAACGCCTCCTCCACCCTCCGCAACTCTTCCAGTTTTTCAGATACACGCTCTACGGCTTTCCTTAGGCGCTTTCAGTATACGGCTCCACTGCGTGCCGCGACCCCCGTTCGCGGTTGGCGGGGGAGTCCCGAACGCATATGTGTTAAAGCTAACCGCCCACGTTTGCCCGCTCCGCATGGCTTCGCTATGTCTTCTCTTCATTATCTTCGGCCGTGGGAAACCTCTGGACAGCCGCGTATTCTTCTGCGCAGGGCTTTATATATGTACGGTCTTCTGGCCGTGGCTCGGGTTCAGCCTCTCTGGGTTTCGTTTTTCCGCGCTCTGGCGGAGGCTGGGGTAGACGTCTTGTGTCTTCCTCCGCATTTCAAGTGTAGGTGGGAGTTGCCGCAGTGTGTGGCGCTTTGGGTCTTGTTGGGAAGGTACCAGATCTGCAGGGAGGAGGGCCGGGGCCGCGTGGTGGGGGTTTGGGGGGGCGTTGCGGTCCTCGCTGGGCGGGGCGAGGAGAGGTGCAGCTGGGTTCTGGCGCGGCGGTGTGAAGAGTCCTTGAGGCTTGACTTCCAGCCTCCCGAGAAGCCTCGTATTATGGTGGATCTCTCTCTTTGGCATGAACACACGCCGGGGGAGAAGCACGAGCTGGTGGAGCAGATATTGGCGGCTCTAAACGTGGTGAGGGGCGTGTTGTGGGACGGCGTGTTGTGGGTGACGAACGCCCCCGCCGAGTTTCTCCAGTTGCTTGACCTACACGCCCGCGGCCTTATCCACGGGATGAAGATCGTGGGGGGTCTGCCTCCGCTCTCCTCGCCTGTGGTCCTCGACCCGGAGGGGGACTGTCTCTTTACGGAGGAGGTGGCGTACAGCCACGACGAGTTTATAATAGGCGGCATCGTGGACAAGGAGAGGACCGCCAAGTCCGGCACCAAGAGGCTTGCCCAGCTGATAGGCGTGGAGAAGCGGTGCCGTATCGAGCTGAGGGGGTCGCGGGTCGGCGTGCCTGACCGCATAAACAAGATCACAGAGATCGTGTTGAAGACTCTGTCGGGGGTCCCGCTGGAGGAGGCGATACTTGCGGCCCAGGCCAAGAGAGACAGGGTGTACCGGCTCATGTGGGAGATCCAGAAGAGGGCCGTGAGGGGGCCAGACGGCAGGTTGTGGATAACGCCAGAGGCCTTGGCCGAGGCCAACTGGCTCAGGGCCCCGCCGGAGGAGGTTGAGCTGGCTCTGCGGAAGGCCCACGCCGTGTTAATCCGAGGCCCCTCTTAGGACTCTGTAGGCGTTGCGCCACGCCACGGCCTCCACCTCCTCGCCGCTGAAGCCGGCATCTCTCAACGCCTTGAAGAACGTCTCTATCTTGTCCACAGACTCGAGGCCGGGCGGCGTCGTCGAGATGCCGAGGTAGTCTGTCCCCACGGCCAGCGCCTCCACGCCGTACCTCTCCTTGACGTATTTGGCATGCTTAATCAACGCGCCCGCCGTGGGGCTTTCCGAGATGGTGCGGGGGATGAAGGTGAGCCCAAGCACGCCTCCGTTGTCCATAAGCCGTTTTATCACCTCGCCGTCGACGTTACGGGGATGCCTATACACGTCGTTTACGTTGGCGTGGCTTATCACCACCGGTCTCCTCGCCGCCTCAAGCGCGTCCAGCGCCGTCTTCCTCCCGGCGTGTGCCAGGTCTACCACCATGCCGAGCCTCTGCGCCGCCTCCACCAAGGCATATCCCTCCTCGGTCAACCCGCCGCCCCCCTTGGCGTAGCAGGAATGGCCCCACCTATTGTTTAAGTTCCACGTCACGCCGACGCCCCGCACCCCCAGCCTATACATGAGCCGGAGGTCGTCGACGGAGTTGAGGACGTCGGCCCCCTCCAACACCAGCAGAAACTTAAGACCTGGGTAGGCCAAGTCCCCCCGTCTCTCCACCAGCCTCACCCCGTGGCGCTCAGAGAGGGAGTAGTACACCTCGACGGCCTCTAACGCCAGCTGGAGGCTGGGCGACCACCCGCCGTAGGCGTTGACGAAGGGGAAGACGGCGGCGAGGACCAAATCTGCGCCCGCCCTCTTGAGCTTAGGTAAATCGCTCTGCCTCCCCTCGGCGTCTACGTCAAAGGGAGGTGGGCTCAACGACGTCAAGAAGTAGTAAGCCACGTCTTGATGCAGGTCGACAAGCATTACTCCTCCAGCTCGTCGACTATGCTCCGGAGCTCGTCTAACGCCTCCTCCACAAGCCCCCAGTCCTTCTCCTCCACCGCAGACTCCAGGAGATCCACCACGTCCCTCAGCCGCCTTGCGAC
>WYEI01000096.1 GCA_009903905.1 Pyrobaculum sp.
CTCGGGTTCTTACACTGCTCCACAAACACCATCTTCTCATCGCCAACACGCCGCTCCTCAACAAGCCCGGCGAAGCCGAGGTCGGCCTCGGTCAAGTCCTCGATGTTTGTCACCAGCCTGGCACCGGTCGCCCTAACAAGCTTCTCGATGTCGCTACGCTTCACGCGCCTCACGGCAAGGATGCCGGCTTTGGCGAGGTAGTACTGGGCAATGTCGTCAATTCCCTTCGTCGTAAACAGGGCAGTAACGCCAAGCGCCTTGAGCTTATCCACATAGCTCTTGAGGATCTTCTCTTCCTCCTCCAGAAACGCCCTCATCTGAGTGGGGTCATTGATCCTGATCTCAGCATCGATCTCCGGCTTCTCCACCTCAAGAGGAGCGTCAAGAAGCGCGATCTTCGCATTCACAACCCTCTTAGGCATCGCGGCGTGCACCACCTCCTTGTCCACAATTATGCCATAGACAAGTTGCGTGTCGAGGAGGGAGCCGCCGTGCTTCTTCACGATCTGGATGTTGTCAAGATCCACATACCACTTGCCGTTTCTCTCTTCGGCGACCTGCAACACGGCCTTCACAGCCAAGTCCGCAAAATACTCCTTCACAGTCTCGGAGATCTTCCCGCCCATCGAGGTCATTGCTATCTTCTTCAAAGTCTCCGCGTCTGTCCTATTCACCGGGACCGCAACCTTTCGGAGGTGCTCAGCCGCCACGTCAAGAGCCTTCTTGAATCCGCCTACCACAACGGTGGGGTGGATGTTCTTCTCCAGAAGCTTCTCAGCCTCCTCCAGCAGAGCGCCCGCCAGCACCACGGCGGAGGTTGTGCCGTCGCCGGCCTCCTCCTCCTGGGACTTCGATATCTCCACCAGCAGTTTGGCGATGGGGTGCTGGACGTCCATCTCGTCCAGGATCGTTGCGCCGTCGTTGGTGATGGTGATGTCGCCGAGGGAGTCAATGAGCATCTTGTCCATGCCCTTCGGGCCGAGCGTGGTTCTCATAACCTCGGCTATGGCTCTGGCAATCATTATATTCAGCCTCAACGCCTCTTTTCCAAAAGCCCTCTGAGTGCCCTCCTTCAACACGAGCACCGGCACGCCACCTATTTGGGTTAATACTGCCTGACTCATGGCTTGACAAAAATTGTGTATATAAAAACTTTTCTGACGCCGGGCGCGCGTCGATGCAGAACTAGGGAGAACCCTTTAGGGCGGAGGTTAGAGCAGGTCGAGAGTTCTAGCCAGAGGCACCACGGAGTCCTCCCCTACATACACCGTGTCTTCAAACTGCGCCACAAAACCTCTTGTCCTCTCGATAAGAACTTCGTAGCCGTGCAACACCCCCGCCTTTAATGCCATCGCGATCGTGGCGTCGTCTATCTGCGGGAACCAGCGGGGCGTAAAAGGCAAGGGCCCCGCCTCCGAGCTCACCACATCTATCAGCGGCTGGAAGACTTTGTGTCTCATCCTCGCCAAGCGGTATATCGTGACTTCCCTCCCGTCTGTCACGTAGCCCTCCCCATTGGTCGCGAAGGGCTCCACCGCGTATACATCGCCGGGGGAAAGAGATTGAGATGCCGACTTATCCGGGTAGTTAGGTATTACGTACCCCGCATGTAGCAAGTAACGCTCGATTTTGTGCCCGGTGAGGTTATATATTGGGTTGAAGCCGTAGTTCTTGATAACGCGCTCCACGGCATCGCCCACCTGCCACGCCCTGACCCCCGGCTTCGCTGTGTTCAACGCAGCTTCGAGGGCAGCTCTCGCGGCTTTAGCCAAGTTTGTAAAGACCGGGCCCAAAGCCACCGTCACCGCCGCGTCGACGATGTAGCCGTCGCGTTGAGCCCCCACATCGATCTTCACGAGACCCGTCTTCGGAACCAGCAAATTGTCCCCCCGCTTCGCCGTGTAGTGCGCCGCCACCTCGTTTATGCTTATGTTGACTGGGAACGCCGGCCTCGCGTCGTTGGACCTGATGAAGGTCTCCACCTTTTCACATATTTCCAAAACTGGGACATCGGGCTGTACCAAGTCAAGCGCGTATTTAAGCGCCTTATTCACCACGTCGCCCACCTGCCGCAGTAACCTGAGCATCGCTTGAAACGGGGTGGGGGTTTAAATTTTTGGGGAAAACAGTTTTAAAGAAGAACCTAGAGGGCAGCCATGGGAGCCTTAACCATAGTAGCGAAGTACATGATCGTAGCGCAGATGGAGGTAAACGGCGGCGTGGACAAATCCGACATAATAGGCGCGCTGTTTTCCCAAACAGAGGGCCTGCTCGGCAAAGACATGGACTTGAGGGAGCTCCAGATGATGGGCCGCGTGGGGAGGATAGAGGTCGACATAGTTGAGAAAAACGGCAAGACAAAGGCCAAGATATACATCCCAAGCAACCTAGACAGATACGAAACCGCCCTAATAGCCGCACTTATTGAAAGCGTCGAGAGGGTGGGGCCCTACCCCGCCTCGGTAAAGGTGCTAGAGATCAGAGATCTCCGTGAAGAGAAGAGGAAAAGAATTGTAGACAGAGCCAGGGAGCTCGTCAAGCTGATAGAGGAGGAGATCTTGCCAGATACGAAAGAAATAATCGACAAGCTGAAGGAGGACGTAGCCAAGGCGGAGGTAGTCGAATACGGACCCGAGAAGCTTCCGGCAGGCCCAGACGTCGACAAGTCTGACTCCATAATCATAGTAGAGGGAAGAGCCGACGTGGTGAACCTAGTCAAGCACGGATACAGAAACATCATAGCTCTAGAAGGCATAAGCAGAGGGATACCGCAGACAATAATAGACCTCAGCAAAAAGAAGTCCGTCACGGTGTTTATAGACGGCGATAAAGGCGGCGAGTTGGTGCTGAAGGAGCTGATGAAGGTGGCCCACATAGATTACGTCGCCCGCGCGCCGCCAGGAAAAGAGGTGGAGCAACTAACAGCCAAAGAAATAGCTAAAGCCATCAGAAACAAGATGACTCTGGAGGAGTGGCTGGCGCAACAGAAGGCGGCTGGAGAGAAGACAGAGACCCTCCCTCCTCCTCCGCCAGCGCAGCCGCCGGCCCAGCCGCAGGAGGCCATGCCGCAGTTCCCCTTTGACATAGCCAAAAAGATAGAGGAGATGCTCGGCACCCTGGAGGCGGAGATCTACGACGCCAACTGGACGTTGCTGAAGAAGATGCCGGTCAGAGAACTACCCGACTTCCTAGCCGCCACAGGCGATTCTGTATATGCCGTCGTCATGGACGGAATAACTACGCAGAGAATCGTCGACCTAGCGGCTAAGAAGGGCGTTAAGTTGATTGTAACTGCAAGGGTGGGGCCGCTGACCAAGGTCCCTGAAGATATGAAAATATTGACGTTCGAACAACTACAAAAAGTCCAGTAGCGATTTTTCAGCCCTGCCTGTTTTGAGGTCGCCCTCCTTCACGCCCACAACCTCGGCGATTCTCAACGCGGCGGGGATTATCTGCTTCTCCACGTAATAGTCCACGTCGATTCTCTTAGGGTCGTCAAGCAGGATATACGGCACGGCCCTCTCAGACACCTTCTCCCCTCCCTTAACCACCACGTACCCTACGGTGGTTCCCTTCCCCACCCTGTAGCCTCGCTTCTTGAGGAGCAACGCGGCGCTTACGTGAGGAGGATGTGCCTTGTACTCCTCAAGCTCCTTATCGAGCGTCTTCCATATGATGAGGTCATCTATCTCGAACTGGTATCCTTTCAGCTTCGTGATGACGTCTTTTACGTATTTTATTACGTTCTGTCTTGCCTCTGCGGCGTTTCTAGACGTGAGTATAATCTC
>WYEI01000015.1 GCA_009903905.1 Pyrobaculum sp.
CACGCGGCAGGCGACGCCGCATAGCTCTAGCCCTCCGGCGCCGTGGGATCCTGCCTTAAGCTTTTTAAAAAGGGTCAAGATTGCACTGTGGATGTTGAAATTCTTAAGCGGGCTTTGAGGGGGCTTGTGGAGAGGGTGCCCGCCTTCTTTAGAGACCTCGTGCTCGAGGCTTTGAGATCAGACGGAGGCGTGGCTGAGGCGCTGTTGGACCTCTTCGCTAAACATCCAGAGGCTAGGCTGAAGCTGGCGCAGGTGGTTGCAGGATCCTTCGCCGTGCCGCTTAACGTAGCAACAAAGGATGATATTAAAAGCTGAAGAACCATGACTGAGGATGTAGAAAAGCCTAAGTTGAAACGGCGGAAGGACTTGATGACGATTAGAGAGCTACTTGAGGAGCTTGGAATTCACCCGGAAGACAGCGGCCGCGAGATGGTTGAGTATCTGCTGGAGCAGAGGGGCTACAGGTGCACGGCGGAGAGTCTACGTCTAGACGCCGACTACGAGTTTGACATCTACTGCAACGCCGGCGTGCTTACTGCAGTAGGCAAGGTGAAGGTTAGGGCCGGCGGTAGCGACGTGGAGAAGGTCTTTGAGAGGGCGCAGGAGCTATTACGCAGACAGCCAGACAAAATCTCAGGCAGACTCGTCCCAGTCCTCTACACGCTATTGGCAGAGCCCCCCGCCGTCCAGAGAGCAAGGGAGCTAGGCGTCTGGCTTATCGAAAGCAAAAGAGAAGTCGTAACGCTGGAGGAGGTCCTTGGGCGGATGTAGAGCTGGGCTTTGCCCTCTGTCTTTGCGCCTTGTGAAGGTTGGGGGTCTCGAGACGTCTCCCCCATCTGCCGCTGCGCCTTTTGTTCTGCTCGGCGGGATGTTCCGGCTTAGTCTCCCTAGGTCTCACGCCGTGGTGCCGCCGCCTATGGAGGGGCCCTCGGCCGAGATAGGCGCGCGTCGCGTCTTCCCGCAGACAGCCGTAGGGTGATGCTCTTTATGGCTTCGTTCATCCTCGTTGCCGGGCATCTCTGCCGAGGGGCTGATCTAGGAAAGCAGTTGGCTACGGCGGCCTAGGTGGGTTTTCGGCCTCATCTGCCTTGTGGGGGCCGCGTCTGGTTGGCGCGTGAGGGCTTGTCTTAACTCCTCCAGCGTCTCTCCAGCTAGCCGTCCCTCCACGCGGGGCTACCGGCACCTGCGCCGCAGACGCTATGTTGGTTGCCGCGTGTGGCGTCTCGACAGCTCGCCGCGTGGGTTGTTGCTGGCAGTTGGGGAGGCGGAGGACGGCGGAGATCCGTGGCTCTGCATGGCCGTACCTCTCGGGATGCCTAGCCGAGGTCTTCATCTGGGGCCCTACGCACCGCCGCCTCAGCTTTTCCTCGGTTTTTACGAGGTTCCGCTGTTGGAGAGGCTGGTCGACATAAACGTGCTGATAGGCTCAATAACCTACCGGGACCCGCCGCTGTGGGTAGACCAGCTTCCTCCAGAGCGCGATTTAGAGCTCGGCATAGGGAGACACGTAGCTTGGCACACACTGCTTCACAGAGCGGCTGTGAGGAGGGCGTTGCAGGAGATGTGAAGAGGCCTCAAGTAGCCGGGTTGCGATCCACCCCGCGGCGGGGCGCCCTCGCCCGCCTATTGGTGAGGAACATGGGACTACCGAGCCGGCGCCGTGGGTCATCCCCCCGCAGGTGGCCTAACTGTTTAAAAGGGCGCCTTGGGCAGGTGTATTTCCTCGTCGCTGGACGCGGTGTTGTATATGCGCAAAATTCCTATCCCATGATCCCGTATTTCCATATGTTTGGTGAGTAGGGTTTTGTTTTTGCTACATGTGTATTATGCCGAATGTCTCAATCTCAGCTAGTCTTTTTAAACTAGTCCTATAGGACTAGTCCGGTGAGACTATACATTAAGGGATGCGGTGGGGGCTGTAGGGAGTTGGACGCTTATATGCGGTAGGAGGAGGACCGGCAAGACCACCTTGGTTAAACGGAACCTGCGTATGGACCTCTCTTAATGGCCGATCCAGGTAATGCGATGACGCTTGACGACAGGGTAGTCAAGGTCGACGAAGCGGTGAGGGAAGTTGGGGATATCCTCCGCAGGGGCGGTCGTCGACGAGTTTCAACGCCTGCCTGAGGTGTACTGGAGATGATTAGTAATTGGGCCGGCAGTGGGGTTTTGGTGGCGGTGGGTTCAAGCTACGGCATAGTCGACAGGTTGTTTGACAGAAATAGCCCCCCTGGGGGCTCTTCATGCCGATGGAGGTCGGCATAACATCCTACGAGGACGTGCTGAACCAGGTCGGGGATCCGCTCCTCTCGGCGCTCCTAAGGGATCCGTGCACCGCCACGTAGCGTCCGAACCCCACCGCCTCGGCGCCTCTCAGCCACAGAGAAGCCGCGCCCTAACCGCCTCCAGATCTCCAGGACGCGGCACAGTCCTTCCCAACCTAAACAACGCCTACAGCACAAACGCCACGAAAAACCCCGCCGAGATCGCTATCCAGCCGCCCCAGCCCCACGAGATCAACTCTGCTTCAACTTTAGGAGGCCGGAGCTTACGTGGCTGAGCTTATGGAGAGACCTCTGCCTAAGCCAGGCGACGCGGCGTATGTGGAGGCCCGGCTTCTGGAGGCTCTGGTGGAGGCGCTCGAGCCCCGAGTGAGATGGACGGAGAAGCTGGAGGAAGACTTGAAGAAGCTGAAGGCTCTTGGAGATAATTTTTAAACAACGGATATAGAACGTGAGTTCGCTGGAGATCGTCTTACCCAGGAGGCTTAGGGAGAGACTGGAGGAGGAAGCAGAAAGGGTCGGGCTCAGCGCAGAAGAGTTCGTGCTTAAGGTTGTGGCCGAGAGACTCAACAGAGAGGTGGACCCTCCCGAGGTTGCTGAGGTTTACGTGAAGCTGGCAGAGAAGTACCTCCGTGAGGCGGAGGACCTCCTCGCCGGCGGGGACTTCGTTCAAGCCTCCGAAAAGCTGTGGGGCGCCGCCGCCCTCATGGTCAAGGCCGTCGCTGCTGCGAGAGGGCTCCTCCTACGGTCCCACGGCGACTTGTTTAAATTCGTCAAGAGCCTCGGCGACGAGACCGGGGACGCGGAACTGCGCCGGCTCTTCGCCGTAGCCAGCGCCCTGCACCAAAACTTCTACGAGAGCTGGCTCCCCCCGGAGGTCGTGAAGGAATACGCACAAGACGTGAAACAGCTCATACAGAAGCTGAAGGACCTGCTGAAGCCTCCGTGACAGCCGCCTCTCGCCCAACCTCCCTAAACGCCCTCCCGCCGGCTTCTCCGCGCGTCGGCGCCAGCCACGCGTCTGCTGAGCCACAGGTCTCTCTCGGGGGCTATCCAGAAATCTGGGTCTCTCCTGTAGATGCATACCGCATTTTTCGCTTCCAGCTTCTCGACTAGCTCCTCTGACACGCCGCCGGTCCAAGGCATTTCTGATAAAATGGATGAGCTCAGAAGGGTTTTCCGGGGGTTAAGAGGTTGAGAGGTAGCGGCGGGCGCGTGGAGGCGGTCATGTGGGTGCTCGCCGTAATGCCCGCCTCAAAATTAAAGGTTATCACCGATGCTGTGGGCGGCGTCGATATCTACACGACGTTGAGTCTTCACGATTATCGATACAACGGGCCGGATCCCGAGGGCGTATAAGTCTATGCCCAAGCAACGAGGCTGTCGCGCATGACGTAAAGAAGCTCGTAGCTAAGGTCGAGGAGCCCGCGAACGGACCGAGCCCTGTCAACGGGCCATCATCGATCTGAGGCGCGGCGCCTAGAGGGTCTATCGCTGTGTCTCCT
>WYEI01000191.1 GCA_009903905.1 Pyrobaculum sp.
GAGGAGGGGCAGGTACACCGCCACGTTTACAGCTGTGACGACGGCCCCGTATTTCAGGAATTCGAAGAAGGTGACCGTGGTGGAGAATCTCTTCTCCAGAACCTCCAGTATTATGATGTTGGAGGCGGCGCCGAGCAGGGTTAGGTTCCCCGCTACTGTGCTGGCCATGGCCAGAGTGAGCCAGGCCTTGGCGTCTGCGCCTATCTCCGTCAAGTAGGCGGAGAAGAGGTTTACGAAGGGGACGTTGCTGAGGATCTGGCTCAGCGCGAGGGAGAGGCCGGTTATGGCCAGGAGGTCGGCGGCTGTGCCATGGTAGCTCGGCAGTGCGGCTGAGATGAGGGGTTGCAAGACACCGCCGTCCCACACAGCCTTCATGGCTATGAACATGGCCGCGAAGAAGAGTATGGTGCCCCAGTCCACCCGCGAAATCACGTCGCGTGGGTCAGTGGCGAAGAAGTAGAGAAGCGTCGCCACGACGAAGGGTATCAGCCCTATGTTGTGTATGTGGGGCGCCCCGCTCAGCGCCGCCACGTCGTTTGCCACCATGGCCCCCACCGCCGCGGCCAGGCCCACGGCGGCAAGGACGGCGTCTCTCCTGTTTCTAACAGCCTCCCAGGGGCTCGCCAACACGGACACTCTTTCGTTTTTCACCCGCATCATCTTGAGCAGAAGAAGCGGCGTAACCACCAGATTTATCAGCGTGGGCACCGCCAAGGCCTTGACGAAGGTTATGAAGGGGGCTTGCATGTTTGACGTAACTGCTATCAGCATGTTCTGCGGGTTCCCGACGGGGGTCATCACAGACCCCGCGGTGAGGGAGTAGGCCAGTAGGAGGAAGGCGAATTTCGGCGGGAGACCCGCGGCGCGCGCCAGCACCGCGGCGATGGGCGGCCCCATGAGGGCCACCGTGTCGTTTACGGCCACGGCGGCCAGCAAGCCGAAGAGGAGGGAGGCCCCTAGGGCTAGGCCGTACCGCGTCTTAAATATGCCGAGGAACCAGTAGGCGATGGCGTCGAGGAGGCCGCTGGACTCGGCCAGCGCCACTATGGAGAACATGCCAATTAAGAAAAACAACACTTCGAAGTTGACCACGGCGGGTACCTGGTCCACCGAGAGAGGCCCCGGCACTATCGCCACGAAGGCGGCCAGGGACATGATCGACCAGACGGGCAACTTGGGGAACTTGGGCCTCGCCAGCATCCCCGCGATGATGATAAGGATGATGACGAGGGAGTAGAGCTCGCCGTAGGCCACTGGGCCGCCAACATTTATATGGTTTATAAATTTCTACCTCTATGTCTCCCGAGTTTTTGTTTACTGTCTTGTTGTTGCTCAGCGCCGTGGCCGGCTTCGTGGGCTCCCTCACAGGTCTTGGCGGCGGCGTGGTGCTGGTGCCGGTCTACACGCTCGTGTTGGGCGTGCCCATCGAGTACGCAGCAGGCGCGTCGCTTGTATCCACCATAGCCACGTCGCTTGGCACCAGCGTCGCCTACGTCCGCGACAGAATCACCAACGTGAGAATAGGAATGTCGCTTGAGGTCGCCACATCGTTGGGGGCGTTGACCGGGTCTCTGGCTGTGGCGCTGATATACTCCCTAGGCCTTCAGCGGCTGGTGTATGTGGTCTTCGGCGCCGTGTTGTTGCTGTCTTCCTACACCCAAATGAAGGTGTTGACTACGGCCAGGCGGGCGGCGCCTCCGCCTGACCGCTGGACTAAGCGGCTGAGGCTCTACGGGCGGTACTACGACGCTTTGGAGGGCCGGGAGGTTGAGTACTACGGGGTGCGGTGGTGGCTCGGCGCATTGGTTATGTTTTCCGCCGGGGTGGTGTCGGGCTTCCTCGGCATAGGCGGCGGCGCCTTGAAGGTGCTGGCGATGGACTGGGCCATGGCCTTGCCCATAAAGGTTTCGACGGCGACCAGCAACTTCATGATAGGCGTAACGGCGGCCACCAGTAGCGCCGTTTATTGGACCCACGGCTACATCCAGCCGTTTCTGGCGTCGGCCACGGCCCTGGGCGTCCTTCTCGGAGCCTTCGCCGGGAGCAAGATCCTGCCGCGGCTCAAGAGCAGATCCGTCAGGCTGATATTCACGGCGATACTGATCATCCTGGGTCTCCAGATGATTTTGAGGGGGGTATGGAGCTAGAAGACTTGGTGGTTTTAGTGATGAGGGCCGGCCTCTTGGTAAGCGTGGCCCTGCTGATCGGAGGCGTTTTGATGACGCCTCAAGGCCCCGCTGGGGTGGCGGACGTGCACTCCCCAGTGAACTCCTCCGCGTATCCCCTCTCAAGGCTTCTCCACACTCTGCCCTCCGCGCCCTCAGCAGTCGCGGTGATGTTCATGGGACTTGCGGCGTTGCTCGCCACGCCCCTACTCAGGGTGACGCTCGCAGTCCTCGAGTTCGCAAAGGAGGGGGACTGGATCTACCTGGGGCTCACCTTCCTCGTCCTCCTGATACTTTTAATATCTCTCTTTCTGCCCTCGATACGTGGTTGACATAACGCCGATCGGCTACGTGAAACACGAGTACCCAGACGATGAGGTGAAGAGGAGGAGGTTTGTAGATGCCGTGGTTGAGATCCTGCCGGAGTACGAAGAGGGGCTTAGAGGGCTTGAGGAGTTCAGCCACATCGTCATCTTGGCGTATCTACACAAGTTCAGGAGCCGGCCTCTCGTAGTTAGGCCGAAGCGGGTAGAGGGGGCGCCGGAGGTCGGCGTCTTCGCCACAGACAGCCCCGACAGGCCTAACCCAATTGCGGTGTCCATCGTCCGCCTCCTCCGGAGGGAGGGGAGGACGTTGTACATAGACGGCGTAGATCTCTTCGACGGGACGCCTGTCCTCGACATAAAGGGCTTCTCGCCGAGGCGCTGTCCAGAATCCTCTAAGGCGCCTTGGTGGGCCGATTGAGATGTTGCCTCTCACCCCACTCCACTACGTCTTAAGCGCGGTCAGCGGCTTCGTCGTGGGGTTCACCTTAGGTTTAATAGGCGGCGGAGGGTCGATATTAGCCATTCCGCTTCTCCTGTACTTTGTGGGGCTGGCGAACCTAGGCGGCTATTCTCCAGATTATATCGATCACCTAGTGGTGGGCACCACGGCGTTAGCTGTGGGGCTAAACGCCTTCATCAACGCCTATATGCACTTGAGGAGGGGAAACGTGGCGCTGAGAGAGGGGATTGTCTTCGCCGGGGTGGGCGCCGTGGGTAGCTTCGTCGGCGCCAACGTAGGCCTTGGCGTCAGAGGCGAACTACTCCTTTTCCTCTTCGGCATCTTTATGATAGCTGTCGCAGTCTACGTGTGGAGGAAAGATGAGGACGGAGGCCGACGTACGTCCCGGGGTGGGTCGAGCTGGGCTAGGCTCGTGCCGACGGCCTTCGCCGTGGGCTTCGCCTCGGGCTTCTTCGGCATAGGCGGGGGGTTTCTGGTGGTGCCGGGGCTGTTGTTCAGCACGGGCCTCGACATCTTAAAGGCCGTGGGGACTTCGTTGATTTCCGTGGGGACGTTCGGCGTGGTGACGGCCGCCGCCTACCTCTTGAAGGGACTTGTGGAGCCTCTGATCAGCCTTCTGTATTTGGCAGGCGGCGTGGCCGGCGGCTATGCGGGAGCCTGGGCCGCCTCGGCCGTCCCCCGGAGGACGTTGCGGAAAATATTCGCAGGTATGTTGATCGCCGTGGCCGTGTACGTAATGGCTAGGAACCTTCCGTGATGTTGCGTTAAGTTTTTAAGTCAACACGTTCCACAACCTATGCCATCTCATGGATCGTTGACTAAGGCTGGGAAGGT
>WYEI01000088.1 GCA_009903905.1 Pyrobaculum sp.
GTCGACAGCTCTGCGATACTGGATGGATCTCTGAAGGAGGCGGTGGTCGGCGGGAGGATCAGGGGAGCTATCTTCCTCCTCTCGGAGATGGTGGAGCACTTCGCGTCGCTTGCTAGACAGGGCGACGGGGTTGGCATAGTCGCTATGGATGAGCTTAAGGATCTGCACGACGTGGTGGAGAAGCTGGGGCTTTCCGACTTCGTGAAGATTGAGGTGGTGCCCGCCGGGAGGCGGCTTGACCCTGGCGAGTTTGACGTCTACGCCCGGCGGTTCGCCAAGGAGAACGGTTGCGTCTACGTGACGAGCGACGAGCTGGCTAGAGACGCCGCGGCTGTGCAGGAGATCCAGGTGCTTTATCTCGGCAGGCCCCGCGACGTTTTGACCATTGAGAAGTTCTTCGGGAAAGACGTCATGTCTGTCCACCTGAAGGAGGGCCTTCCGCCTTTCGGCAAGGTGGGTCGGCCGGGTAGCTGGCGCTTCGTCCAGCTTTCCGCGGATCTGCTCACTAGGCAACAGCTCGACGTAATTGTGAGGGAGCTGGTTTCAGAGGCCTCCCGGCTGAGTCCCAGGACTAAGATCGAGATCAGGAGGCCGCACTCCCTGATTATCCAGCACAAGGACCACAGGATAGTCATAGTGTTCCCGCCTGTTTCGGAGCGGCTGGAGATAACCGCCACAAAGGCCGTGGTTAGGAAGAGAATCGAGGACTACAACCTAGACCCGAGGGTGTTGGAGAGGCTGGAGAAGAGCGCCGAGGGCATCTTGATAGCGGGGGCACCGGGGGCGGGTAAGACCACCTTCGCCCAGGCCCTGGCGGAGTTCTACCTAAGCAAGGGGAAGATCGTGAAGACCATAGAGTCGCCCCGCGACATGGTGCTGAGCCCGCCCATCACCCAGCTCTCCAAGAACTTGGCGACGTCGGAGGAGATACACGACATACTACTCCTCTCACGTCCCGACTACACGATCTTCGACGAGATGAGGGACACGGCGGATTTCCAGCTCTACGTGGACCTGAGGCTGGCCGGCGTCGGCATGGCCGGCGTCGTACACGCCACGTCGCCGATAGACGCCATCCAGCGCTTCATCAGGAGGGTGGAGCTGGGCATGATACCATCGATTATCGACACTGTGATCTTCATGAAAGACGGCGAGGTGAGGAAGATCTACGCCCTCTCCATGGTGGTGAAGGTGCCCGCCGGCATGAGGGAGGAGGACCTCGCGAGGCCCGTGATCCTTGTGAAGGACTTCCTCACAGACGAGGTGGAGTACGAGATCTACGTATTCGGCGAGGAGACCTTCGTGGTCCCCATAAAGAGGGTGGAGGAGAGGGCGCCCAGCCGCAGGGTGTACTCCATGGTCATATCGGCGCTTAAGCGCTACGTGCCCCCCAGCGAGATCAAGCTGGAGGAGCGGGACGGCCTGATCGTGATAAGGGTCCCGGAGGAGTACCTCGGCGTCGTGCTCTCCCGGGGCGTCACAAAGCTGGAGAAGCTGAGGAGGAAGCTCTCAATGGACTTCAGGATAGAGCCCAGGTGACCGAGGCCGCGGCGTATTACGACGCCATAGCCCACATCTACAGCGACATCTACCTCCGGATGGAGTACTACAGACTGCTGTATAGAAAACTCGGCGAGGTCATCGACAGATACATAAGGCCGGGGATGAGGGTCCTCGACGTCGGGGCCGGGACGGGGTTCTGGAGCCTATATATGCGGAGGAGGGGGGCCCACGTGGTGTCGCTCGACATCTCCTTCAAATCCCTCGAGACGTGTAGATGCGGCGAGAGGATAAACGGAGACGCCGGCCATCTCCCCCTCAAGACGGGAAGCTTCGACGCCGTGACGGCGTTCGGCAGCGTCTACAACCACATCTCGGGGCTGGCAGACGCCTTTACCTCCGCGTCGCGCGTCTTGAAGAGAGGCGGTCTCTTCATCGCCGATGTGGACAACGCCGTCTGCCTAGACATGCTCTACGAATACCTGCTGTATCAAGGCCTCGGCGGGTTGAAAAACGCGCTTCTGCGCGGCGTCGTGGAGGGCAGGTGGGAGTCGGCACACGGCGAGATACCCTTCACCTACTACTCCTACTTCTACGTGAGGGCCGCGCTGAGGAGGGCCGGCCTCAAGCTGGTGGAGGCCAGACCCGTCTACCTCCTCCCGCCGCTCCCCACCAGGCTGTTGCAGAGACGTCTCAGGCTGAGGTGGCTGGAACGGCTCGACCACCTGCGGCCGCTGGCCCCCCTCGCCACGACCGTTGTCTACGTCGCCGTCAAAGCTTGACGAGGAGGGTGTCGAAGTCCTCCGGCACGTAGATGTGAGGCGGGGGCTGGGCGGCCCGCGCCAGGGCCCTGTGTCTCCCCTTGTCGGGATACCTCGCGCTGATGTGGGTGAGGACGAGGACCGACGCCTTAAGCGCCCTCGCCGCCTCCACCGCGTCCGCCACGGTGGAGTGCCCCTCCTCGTGGGCCTTGCGGGGATCTACGTCGTCTGCGAAGGTGGCCTCATGGATCAGTACGTCCACCCACTCCACGCTCCTCCACATATCGGGGCAGGGCCCTGTGTCGCCGGTGTAGAGAAGCCGCCGGAACCTCCTATGTGAGGGGTCCGCCACCTCCTCCGGCCTGATGACGCGGCCCCCCACCTCCACCGCCTCCCCCCTGATGAGGCTGGTCAAGGCCCACCTAGGCAGGTCGGCAACCTTCGAGAGGTCGAGCTTATAGCCCACGTCCCACTCCAGAAGCCACCCGCAGGCGTCGACGGTGTGGCACACCTCCACACATCGAATCTTGAGACGCCCCCCGTCGTAGCCGTCGCCCACCTCCACGCCAAGCCTCCCCAAGTCTTCGTGCATAGTCCTCGGCGCCAGCACTCTGAGCCTGCCCCCCAGGAATCTGCTGGTCAGCACCAGGCCCGGGAGCCCCAACACGTGGTCTTCGTGCGAGTGGGTGATGGCCACGAGGGTGAGGGAGGCCGGCGATATGTCTATATGCAGAAGCCTATACTGAGCGCCCTCTCCGGCGTCTAGCAGAATCCTGTGCCCCAGCCAGTCTTCTAGATAAATCGCCGGCAACGTCCTCTCCGCCTTGGGCACCGCTCCCCCCGTGCCGAGGAAAACCAGCTTGAGGAGAGGCACGGCACCCCGGCCGAGGGAGTTAAAAAGCCTTCCTGGACCTGTACAGCTCGACTATTTCCTCCAGGGAGAGCTGATATACGCGTTTTTCGGAGTTAGCCAGCTTCAGCCGCCGGAGGGTCTTTCTCCTTGCCGAGAAGAGCCAAGCGGTGAACCGCTGGAACTCCTCGAAGTCTTCCACGCAGGGCTCTCTAGGCGTTAGGCGGACCACGGCGGAGTACACCTTGGGCGGCGGCTCGAAGGCCTGCGGAGGCACGACCCGGAGCACCTCCACCTGGTAGTGACACTGGATGGCCACGGTGAGGCGGCCGTAGTTTTCGCCGCCGGGCTCTGCGGCCAAGCGCTCGGCCACTTCCCTCTGCACAGTCACAACCGCCGGCAACCGGCATCTGGCGAGCTTCAGGAGGAGAGGCGACGTTATCGAATACGGTATGTTCGACACGAAGAAGTCGGCCCTGGGCCACTCCAGCTCCAGCGCGTCGCCCACAACAACCACCACGTTGGTCGGCGCCGCCTGCATCAGCGCCTCCGCGAGGGCCGCGTCCACCTCTATGGCGTAGACCAACCTGGACTTCCGGGCCAGGGGAATCGTGAGAACGCCCTCGCCGGGCCCCACCTCGATCACATCCAAGCCGCTAGGCACGAG
>WYEI01000315.1 GCA_009903905.1 Pyrobaculum sp.
GCTATCAACACGGGCAAGGTCGTCATAGGCTTTGAAGAGACGAAAAAAGCGGTGTTGGCGGGAACTCCAAAGATGGTGATACTGGCGGCCAACGCCCCGAAGTGGGCCCGCGACGACATACATTACTACGCCAAGCTGGCTGGGATCCCCATTTTTGTATTTCCTGGGTCGAGCATTGAGCTGGGCGCCGCCGCGAAGAGACCTCACCGAATTATGGCCGTCGCAGTGGTCGACCCAGGCCAGAGCGAGATCTTGAAACTCGTGGAGCATGCCTGATATTAGGCTTACGGAGGAAGAGATCAGATACGCGACTCTTTTTGAGAGCATCACCGGCGTGACGCCGATAGACGTAGTTATAGACAACGAGTATTCTAGGATTATTTTCGTGGTTCAGAAAAACCAAGCCGCCTTTGCGGTGGGCAAGGGGGGCTCCCACGTGAAGATGTTGAGAAACATAGTTGGTAAAGACGTAGAGATCGTGGAGGCCGGCGAAAGCCCTGAGGAGCTTATAAAAAACAGCCTCTACCCCGCCAAGGTTATAATGGTAAAGGTGACTAAGGCGCCCTCTGGCTCTAAGGTCGCCATCACCACCGTGGCGCCTGAAGACAAGGGCATAGCCATAGGCAAGAACGGGCGTAATATCGCAAGGGCGAAGATGCTGGCTAAGCGCTACTTCGACATTGAGAAGATAATACTGGCTTAGAGCCTTTGTGATAAGCTATAAAGTTTATTAAGGCTTTGTTGTAAAGGGGCGTGCCTGGTAAAAAATCGCCATACGGACTATTTGCGGGCGGCAAGTTGAAGAGGAAGCGGCAGAAGTTTAGGTGGAACGACGTCACGTATAAGCGGAAGATGCTGGGTCTCGTGGAGAAGTACGACCCCCTGGAGGGCGCCCCTATGGCGCGTGGAATAGTCCTCGAGAAGGTCGGCGTCGAGGCGAGAAAGCCCAACGCGGCTGTTCGCAAGTGCGTAAGGGTTCAGCTCGTGAAAAACGGCAAGGTGGTGACCGCGTTTGTCCCGCTGGACGGCAGTTTGAACTATATAAATGAACACGACGAGGTTGTGATTGAACGTATAGGCGGCCCTGAGGGGAGGTCTCTCGGCGATATCCCGGGCGTAAGATTTAAGGTGATCAAGGTCAACGGGGTTTCGCTCTGGGCTATTTGGCGTGGCAAGAAGCAGAAGCCCACTAGGTAATGCCGAGGGCGAAAGTAGTTGAGAAGTCTCCTCTGTTTTTAAAGGCGGTTATTGAGGGCGCGTATCCATCTCTTGTGAATTCGCTCAGGCGTGTGTTAATCGCCGAGTTGCCCGCCATGGCGATTGACTCCGTAGTTGTTGTTAATAATACCTCCGTTATGTATGACGAAATGTTGGCGCATAGGCTTGGGCTCATCCCGCTGACTACGCCGCTTCAAGCTCTGCCGCCTATAGAGGACTGCGAGTCAGGTCTTGCGGACCCCTCAGAATGCACCGTTAGGCTTACGTTGCAAGTTACGGCAGAGGGCGAAGTGACCGTGTACTCCGGCGACTTGGTGTCTGAACGGCCAGACGTGGCCCCTGTGTATAAGGATATACCGATTGTGAAGCTTGTAAAGGGTCAGAACATCACGGTTGAGGCATATGCGAAGCTGGGCCGGGCGAAAGATCACGCGAAATGGCAAGCCGCAGTCGCAAGTTATTACTACTACCCCAGGGTCGAGGTGAAAGATGAAAAGTGCCGGGAAGTGTGTCAGGAAGTTTGTAAAAACCTCGAAGATCCGTTGGAATGCACCTTCAACAAGGCGTGGACATGTAAAGATTTATGCGGCGAGGGACTGACGGTTGAGTGGGATCGCCACAAGTACGTCTTCTGGGTGGAGTCTTTTGGAAATTATGACGTAGAGACTGCTTTGCGGGAGGCCTTTAAGATATTAAGGAGGAAGATGACCGTCTTTGTAGAGTCTTTAACTCAAAAGGCCGCCGCACTTCAACAAACTGCTTAGGTTAGTTCGGGGAGTAGTTTTTTCATAGTCTCTTGAGTGGGGATTCCATCTCTATCCCAGCCTCTTATCCTGTAGTAGTGTTGAATCGCTATTTTTAACTCGTCGTCTTCAATCTTCTTAATGTTGCCCTCTAACGTGAGAGGTTTCTTAAGCGCAGTAGGCAGATCGTCTTGCCGCGCGTCGACACCCGTCTTTACGTTAAGTACTCTATTTAACAACACAACTCTCTCTGCAACTTCTTTAACTTCGGCGTTTTTCCACTCCTCGCCAGTAACCCAAGTCAAGAGTTGAGCTACTATGTCGTAAAATCTACCGCCTGGATATGCGTCGTATGCATCTCTGCCAAATTTACAAAGCACTAAGGAATCCATTACCGTAGCCACGTTCTCCATATGTATAATTGCCTCGATCTTCTCTGGGCCTAGGTAGTCGGCGCCGCCGTACTTGCCGGGTATATCTAACGCATATGCCATAGTGGCTAAGTGGTCAGCTCCTCTATACCCAATGGCGTAGTTAAGCGCCATGCCCTTCAACACCCGCGGGTCGTAGCCGGCGGGCTCTAGACCTTTCACATGGACGGCGATATCCACGGCGCCTATCCGCTCTGCGGCTTTTCTTACCCCCTCAGCCAGTAGATCGCCGATGCCACGCCGAAAAGCTATGTCCTCGACCAACTTCGCGAGCGCCTCTCCATCGCCCCATTCAAGGGATAAAGACAACTTGCCGTTTTTAGACGCCGCGATGGCAAAGGCAAGCACGTTGCCAAGGCTTATCGTATCGAGGCCGAGTCTATCTGCAAGGTCGTTTATTTTTATGACCCAATCCACGTCTTTGACCGCGGCGAGACCGCCCACGGCGAAGACTGTTTCATACTCTAAATCAACTGTGACGCCGAATTTAACACTCTTTACAGGTCTGTGACATGCGGCGGGGCAGTAGAGACACGCCTCCGGCCTTAAGAAGTATTCAGGCTTAATTTTACTGCTCCACGAAAGCGCCTCCCAGCCGTCTAGCGATAGACGAGTCCAGTAGTATGCTGGGAAAAACCCCATGGGGTTTCCGATGTCGATTAATCTAAGCGTGCCGCCTTCTCTCAACGCTTTAGATTTCTCTAGAAACATAGGCAGAAATTCTCTTATCCACTTGTCTAAAGCGTCTGGTTTAGCCGTCTTCACTTCTTTTTTATCTGCAATAAACACCATCGCCTTAAGTTTCTTCGACCCCATAACTGCCCCGCCGCCTGTCCTCCCAAATTGTCTCCAGTACTCGTGGTTTATGGAGGCAAAACGTACGAGATTTTCACCTGCAGGTCCAATGGTGACCACCGCCGCGTTACGTCCATGTTCTTTCTTTAATTCTATCTCTGTCTCAATGGCATCTCTCCCCCAGAGATGAGAGACGTCTCTAAACTCTACACGTCCCTCCTGGATTAATACGTACATTGGCTTCTCCGCCTTGCCTACGATAGTCACGGCATCTACGCCAGCCCATCTCATCACCGCTCCTAGAGTCCCGCCCACGTTGCTACCGCCTAAAATCCCGGTAAGAGGCGAGCGGAATACCGCATAGGCCCTGGTGGCCATGGGGATTCTCGTACCGCCGAGAGGCCCAGAGGCTATTATCAAGGGGTTCTCCGGCGAGAAAGGCTCAACGGAGTAGCCGCCGAGTTTGTAAAAAAGCCACGACCCCACTCCTCTCCCACCAAGGAAACTCTTAATCTTCACCTCTTCAACTTGCCAAACTAACCTAGAGAGGTTTATCCTAACGACTCTAAACACCTCTAGAAAAACACCCATCACTTAATAAACATTGTGGAACGTCTAAAGACTTGCTGAAATGCATAAACTTTAAATATTGATGTTGTTGCGTTGGCGGTATGCCTCCTAATCCAACTGGACCGACAAACAGGCAATTGAGGATACTGGCTAGGTTTCTGAGGAAGGCGGCGGTTGCTAACTCCGCAAATATTTGGAAGGCGGTTGCTGAATACGTCGAAAAGCCTAGAAGACAGAGGGTTGTGGTGAACGTGGGGAAGCTGAACCGTGTGGCCGGCGATGGAGATGTCGTTGTGGTGCCGGGGAAGCTGTTGGGCGGCGGGAATCTCTACAAGAAGGTTGTGGTAGCCGCTGTGAACATATCACCTAAGGCCGCTCAGAAGGTCTTAGAGGCTGGCGGCGAGGTTTTGACGCTTCCTGAGCTTGTAAAGAAGTTTCCAAAGGGGAGCGGCGTCAAGATAGTGGTATGAACGCGGCGAGGCAGTCTCTGGTCGACGTGTCGCAGCTGCCCGAGAAGGGAGAAGTCGTCATCGACGCGGAGAACCACGTGGCGGGGAGGCTGGCCACGTACATCGCAAAGGCTCTACTAGAGCGGCCGGAGTTGCGGATCGTCGTTGTAAACGCGGAGAAGCTGGTGATAACCGGCGACGAGAAGATGGTTATTGAGTGGATTA
This sequence comes from Pyrobaculum sp., assembly GCA_009903905.1. The sequence continues at coordinate 4,432 of WYEI01000315.1, forward strand.
AGAGGAAGATAGGCGAGTGGCGTACACACTACAACCCGGAGAGAGTAGGTCCGAAAATCCCCCGGAGACCTGACCGCATATTCAAGAGAATTGTGAGAGGCATGTTGCCCAAGAAGACGGAGACTGGGCGGAGGGCGTTGAAGAGACTCCGCGTCTACATGTCTATGCCTATGGAGTTCTTTCAGAGGAAGAGGCTGGTTCTCTACGAGGTGCCTGAGGCAAAGCTTAGGCTTAGACCTCTGCTTAAGTACGTAACGCTGGAGGAGGTGTGGCGTAATGTGGACCCCGCCGCGTGGGAGCAGTGGAAAAAGGCGAGGGATATGTGGGAGAAAAAGATAAAACAGCAAGCTAGTGGGTAGCCATGGACGTTAGGGCTCTCGGCGCGTCGATACTGCAGGAAGCCCCGCGTGTGGTCATCTCTGTGGGTAAGAAGAAGACCGCGGTGGCAAGGGCCGTTATAAGGCCTGGGATCGGCCGCGTCAGGGTAAACGGATACCCGCTGGAGCTTTGGCCTGTTGAGATGGCCCGCGTAAAAATGGCTGAGCCTCTTGTCCTTGCCGGCGACCTGGCAAAGAAGGTGGATGTCGAGGTTAACGTGTCGGGGGGCGGCTACATGGGCCAGGCTATAGCCACCAGGATCGCCATAGCGAGGGGGTTGGTGGCTTACTTCCAGAGCCAGGAGCTGAAGGAGCTGTATGAGAGGTATGACCCATACATGTTAAAGGGCGACCCCAGGCGGACTGAGCCTAAGAAGCCAGGTCTCAAACACGCGAGGAGTAAGAGGCAGAAGGCGTATAGATGATCATACCCGTACGGTGTTTCACCTGCGGCCGGCCGCTTGGCCATCTCCACTCCCCGTTTAAACGCAGAGTCCTTGCGGGGGAGCATCCGGCGCAGGTGCTGGATTCTCTTGGAGTTAAGAGGTATTGTTGCCGTAGGACTTTGATGGCGCATGTGGACTGGATCGACGACGTTCTTCTATACGAGAGACGTAGCTAGGGGATAATTTTATATATTGCTAAATACTGGCGTTTCTATGTCGAAAGCCCCGCCGCAGTTAAAACTCCCATCGCCTATTAAAGTACTGACAAAGATGCTGAACAAGGAGGTGGTGGCTAGACTTAAGGGTGGGGTGGCGGTTAAGGGCGTCTTAACGGCGTATGACGGTTGCATGAATTTGGTGCTTGACGACGCGGCAGAGCTTGACAAATCCGGTGAGCCGCTTACGCGATACGGCAGGATAGTGGTTAGAGGATCTCAGGTGATTTATGTATCCGCTATTGAGGCGTCGCCATGATCGTCGTAGAGAAGGTAGATAAAACGCCGGTAGCTAAGCGGCTTGTTGAAATTGTTGAGAGGAAGGGACAGGGACATCCCGACTACATCGCAGATGGCATTTCCGAGTGGGTAAGCAGATATCTGTCGAAGTTCTACATGGAGCAGTTTGGCGTGATTCTCCACCACAACGTGGACAAGACCTTGGTGGTTGGCGGGCAGGCTGCTCCGCGGTTTGGCGGCGGCGAAGTACTGCAACCCATCTACATACTCGTGTCCGGCAGGGCGACCTATGAGGTGAGGACTAAAGACGGCGTTGTCAAGATACCGCTTGGCCCCATGGTGATACAAGCGGCGAGGGACTGGATCAAGCAACACTTCCGCTACCTCGACCCGGATGTGCATACTGTAATTGACTACAGAATAGGCCAGGGCTCTGCTGATTTGGTCGGTATTTACGACTTGGGCGTTAAGAGCGTGCCGCTTGCAAACGACACGTCCGTCGGCGTTGGCTATGCCCCCCTGACGCCGCTTGAGGATCTTGTCTACAAGACCGAGAGACTTCTCAACTCCCGCGACTTCAAGGCTAAGTACCCCGAGGTTGGGGAGGACGTGAAGGTGATGGGTGTGAGGGTCGGGAAGGAAGTTAAGTTAACAGTCGCGGCGGCCATGATAAGTAGGTTGACGAAAGATAAAAGCCACTACCTCTCTGTTAAGGAGGATGTGCAGAGGGCTGTGGAGGATCTCGCCGCTAAGGTAGCCCCGGAATACGGCGTGGAGGTTACGATAAACGCCGCCGACAAGCCGGAGCACGGGATATTCTACCTCACGGTCACCGGCACCTCTGCCGAACACGGCGACGACGGCATGACGGGGAGGGGCAATAGGGCTAACGGGCTCATCACGCCTATGAGGTCTATGTCGCTGGAGGCGGCCGCTGGTAAGAACCCGGTTAGCCACGTGGGCAAGATCTACAACGTGGTTGCTCAGCGGATCGCCGACAAGATCTACAAACAGCTAAAGGAAATCACCGAGGTATATGTCGAGATCGTCTCACAGATCGGCAAGCCTATAAATGAGCCGAAGATTCTAAACATCGAAATTATCAAAGACGGCGAACTTACCTCAGAGATTAAAAACGAGGTAAGCGCCATCGCCAGAGAGGAGCTCGACAGAATTACGCAAATCACCGACCTCGTATTAAGAGGAGAGGCGTCGTTATATTAAGCCCCGCCGGTATTGTTCAACTAGTTTTCGCAGGTCTATCTCTTTCTTTTCGTCGAGCCTGCGCCTAATCTGGTCGGCCAGCTCCCTCACGGCGTCTAGATCCACCACGTAGAACTCGCCGAGCTCCAGCTTGGCAACTTGCCTGAGCGGCACGCCTAGTGTCCTCCTAGCAACGGCCTCGTCCACCGTGCTGAGGTTTCTGCAGATAGTGCCCACGGGCTCGTTGCCTCTGCACTCGGCGGTTTGTGAGATGTGTACAAGCCGGTACCTAGACCCGTAGCTCATTAAGATCTCAAGGAGGGTTTTCCTCAATTGCTCCATCTCTGCGTCTTTTTTTGCAAGTTCTCTTGCAAGGGTCTCCAGTCTGGTCTGCATCTCTCTGTATTTGGCGTCGCGCCACTTCTCGTCCTCGACGTATCTACGTAGTTGGGCGTATTCGCGCCGCAGGTCGTCGAGCTCCCGTTGTAGCTGCTGGTTCTCGTACTCAAGGGCTTTAAGCCGCGTGGTCAGCGCCTCGTCTCTCGCGGCACATGGCTTTTCAACCGTGATGTAGACCACCTTCGTCTCTTTCTCCTCCCGTTTCTTCAGCGCCTCGGAAACTGCTTGGGCTATGGAGTAGCCGCGGACCACTAAGGCCTTGGCGTGTTCTAGCTGTTCAAACTTCAGAATGTCGCCGAACTCTTTTTCTATTTTTTCGAACTTAGGTTTATACTCCAAGTACGCCCTGTAGGCGGCGGCCAAGGCGTCCCGCTCGTGGCTGGTCTTGGCCTGCCACCCCACTTTGTCGAGTATCTGCGTCTTTTCCTCGGAGGACAGGTCGCGGCTGGGCGTGTACAAGACGGCGCCGCCCATGGCGGCTAGCCGCTTCACGAATTCGGGCGCCTCCGCGACGTCTGTTGCGACGAGTATTGGGACGCCCCACTGCTGGACGTACCTCATCACGTCGCCTCTTGAAAAACTTCTACGGGCTACCGTGTCTAGAACCTCGCCGTCTAGCGTAAGTATCGCCAGTCCCGTCACTATCCCCGGGTCTACGCCTAGTATGAGAAGGCGGCCGCGCGTAGACGACTCTCCTCTTTTGGCAGGCGCCGAGTATATGGCTACTGCTACGTCTATGCCCCGCGTCGGCTTTACATATCTCCGCACCACCTCCCTGTTTGCATACACGACGAACTTCGCGGAGGTGACCTCACCCGACTCCTCTCTGAGGAATAGGTCGTAATCCAGCCGGGCCTCTTTAAGCCTCGCCTCTATCTTAGAGGCTATCGACTTGATGCGGTGGGTGATGTTCCTCATGTATCGGTTTCTGCTCATCCCACCGGGGCTTGTCGAGATCCGCCTGTAGACGAGTATTACCGTCTCCTCCTCAAAGAGCTTAACAGGCATGCCCACGCCCATGCCTGCGAGGGTTGCGAGGTATTCGGCGGTTTCTAGAGGCTCCAGCTTACCCTTAACCACGCCGAGGTGCTCCCTCACAAGCTCCTCCATCTTCCTATAACCCCCAGCGCCTCTGGTCACCTCAACGACCTCAACAGTATACGGCAGTTTACCCAGCAACCTCACCAAGGGTCTGCCGTATTGAAACAGTTCACCGATGTTGTCCGTTGCCAAAACCTCGACTCTATACCGCTTGAAGAGATGCGTCAACTCACGTGAGCTTAAGACCCCCTTCTCCACTATGGACTTGCCCTCTAATACGGCGTATGCAAAGGAACCGCCTGCCGCGATGTCTATACCTAGTATCGCCACGTCTATAGTAGGGATGTCTTTATTAATTCTATAAAGCGCTCACCGCCGTCAACGTCCCCCTCCCCCACTGCATTGAGTAGCTCCTCCACCGGGAAGTTCACGCCCTTTTCTTTGAAATAAGCGGCTACGTTGTGGAGATCGCGCCTGAGATATGCCGCCGCAACGGGGTGCCCCAGCGGCACCCACTGCGGCCAGTCGATTATGTACGCCCTCCTGCCTGCGATTATGTTGTAGGGGGATAAGTCGCCGTGAACTATCCCGAGACGTAAGGCCACGCGGAGAGTCTCTAAGACGTCTTGCGCAATGACCGCGAATTCGTCGGCGTCTAGGCGGTACAGCTCAACACCGTCAATATATTGCATAACCACCACGTGTCTGTTGTAGGCCAGGGGTTCGGGCACGTATCCACCTGCTTCAAACACCTTCTCAAGCGCGTAGAACTCAGCCAACGCGGATAGCCTCGTCTCGTATACATGCCTAAGGTGTTCATATCTGCTGATCTTCGCCTTAAATACCTCTCTATGTCTAAACATGGAGACGCCTCCTCTGTGGAACTTAGCCGCGATTTTAAAACCAGAGGGAGATTCCCCTGCGTACACCACAGATTCCTTCCCCACGCCTATAGGGGTTGGGGACAGCTTCAAGACTTTCTTCTTTATGCGGAGCGTGTGGAGCGCCAATACGTCGTAGCCAGCCGCCGTTATCTTCCAGCCCAAATAAGGCGAGAGATTCCGCCTAAGCAGGCCGAGGTAGTGGAGGCGCTTCACGCTGTCGCGGACCTCCTCCTTCCTGTATCTCGCCCATCTCTCCACCAGCCTCTGGGGGACGAACTCGTACCTCCGATGCCCCGCCTCGATGAGCCGCAACACTCTCAAATCTCTCTTGGCGAGCTGGCTGTACGCCTCAACAACACTCTTAATCACGTTAAAAAATACCTCTTAGGGGTTTAAATGTGAAGAGAACAGTCACGTTGGTCTCAAAGGAGCAGGCTGAGGTGGGGCATCGGTTCCGCGTGGTCAACATTCCTGACGAGTGCAAGTCGTGTAAACTCTTCTCCGTATGCTTGGGGAGGGTCACCGTGGGGAGAAGCTACAAAGTTGTCGAGGTGAGGCCCTCAATGGGCCAGCGTTGCAAGATCACCGACGGGGAGATGACGCCGGTGGTGGTCGAGGAGGCGCCTATCGTTGGGTTGCTCCCCCTAAACAAGGCGCTCGAGGGCGTAATCACGACGTTTGAGGGAGAGTGCGCGGGATGCGACGGCTGTCCCACAGACGTGGTTAAAGCCGGGGAGAAGATCAAAGTTGTTAAGGTGCTTGGCAGGAAGAGCTGCGGAGGGAAGGAGTTTGCTATTGTTGAGTTTTACGCCTTAGGACCGCCTTCACCCTCAGAATCAGGTGGCTCAAAGACTTCTCGAGGTTCTTCTCGCGTGCCTCCTTCACGACCTCTTTCAAAACGGCCTTAGCCTCGGCGACTTTGCCCTCCTTGGCCAGCTTCTCCGCCTCTCGTAGACGCGTTACGAGTTTAGCCGCCGTCTGTACTTCCTCAGCCATGTGCCGCATAAAGAGGGCTGTTTAAATGTTTTAAGCTCGTGGTAAAGCCATGCCGTGGATCGAGTCGCCGTGTACATAAAAAACCTGGAGGAGGCCTTGGAGGGTCTTGTCTTGAAAGACCCGGCGTATAAACACATCGTGGAACTCGCCAGGGCGTACCTGAAGGACGCCAAGTATTACTACTCTACCGGCGACCGGGAGACCGCGCTGGCCGCGGTGTCGTATGCGGAGGGGCTTCTCGACGCCTTGAAGATGGCCGGCGTTGCAGATTTCGTCTGGAAGAAGCCGAGTGAGATAAAGAACACGAAGACGGTCATGGTGGCGGGTACCTTCGAGATACTTCACCCAGGCCACTTGGCGTATCTAAAAGAGGCGTGGAGGCTCGGCTACGTCGTCGCAGTGGTCTCCTCAGACGAGAACGCCGAGCGGAACAAGCGGCGGAAGATAGTGATACCTCAGCCACAGAGGTCGGAGGTCCTCTCCTCGCTTTATTACGTGCACAAGGTGGTGCCGGGAAAGCCGGGCAACATCTTCGACATCTTTGAGGAGGTGAAGCCAGACGTAATCCTCCTAGGCCCCAACCAGAACGTTCCCGAAGACGTTGTGAAGGCCGAGGCGAGGAGGAGGGGCGTAAACGCCGAGGTTCTTCGCATGCCTGCGCTTAAACAATGCGAGCTCTGTAGCACCACGAAAATCCTAGAGAGAGTAGTAGCGACTTTCTGCAATGCCTCTCAACGTTGAGGTAGCCCGAAAGATCCAGGAATTGCTACGCGCCCAGGTGCGCCTCTCCCCCCTCCCTCCCCCGAACACTGTGGGGAGCCTAGACGTGGCATACAGCGGCGGCTTGGCCTACGGCGTTGCGGTGGTGATGCGGCTCTCCTCGCTCCAGGTAGTCGACGCGGCTTGTAGCATTACGAAAAACGTGGTTCCGTACGTCCCCACGTTTCTCGCCTTTAGGGAGCTGACGCCTATGTTGAGGGCCTACTTCAAACTGAGGGCTAGGCCCGATGTAATCTTGGTGGACGGCCACGGGGTGGCTCATCCGCGGAGGTTCGGCATAGCGTCTCATATAGGCGTCGTGCTGAAGAAGCCCACAATCGGCGTGGCCAAGTCTAGGCTTTACGGCGTGGAGAGAGATGACGCCGTGCTGGACCCGGCCACGGGCGAGGTGTTGGCGCGGGTGGTTAAATGCGGCGGGAAGAAGTACGTGTCCATCGGGTCTTACGTCACTTTGGATGACGCCGTGGAGCTTGTAAAGAGGCTGTGCGTAGGCGGCGATGTATACCCCCTCAAGGTCGCCGATGACCTCACCAAGAAGTTACGACGTGAAAAACCCGAGAGGTTTGACCAGTGGGGCGAGGCGGCGGTCTGTGGTTTATTTCCCTCCTGACCCTAAGACGAGGAGCCCCCTTATGAAGTACCTCCCCAGGGCGATGAAAAGCAGTAAAGGCGGCAACGAGGCTATGAGCGCCGCGGAGAACATCTCATTATATAAATTGCCCGATTGCCCGACGTAGCTAAATACTTTGAGGGTTATGTGGTTGTTATAGGTTCTAGAGAGGACTAGCGGGATGAAGAAGTTGTTCCACCCGTTTATGGTGAGGTATGTGGCGGTGGACGTGAAGGCTGGTCCCAGAAGCGGCAACACGGCCCTGGCGAATATCGTGAATTCCCCGGCTCCGTCGACTTCTGCCGCCTCCACAACAGCCCTGGGAAGAGCCGTGATGAATATGAGCATCATCAACGTCGCGAAGGGTATGAAGAATATGAGCAGAGCCAAGGCGATTCCGTAAAGCGTGTCGAAGAGACCTATCTGGGTCATGAAGCGGGCCAGCGGCACCACGGCGGATTGATAAGGCAGGTATGTGGCTATTGCGACAAGCACCATAAAGACGTCTTTTAACCTCGTGGCGGCCCTCCAGAGGGCGTAAGCCCCCAACGCGCCTATGAGCGTGGCGCCTATGGCCGATGGTATGACCACCACCGCAGTGTTTAGAAGCACCGGCGCGAGCTCCCCGGCGACTCTAGCCACTGTGGCAAAATCTACGGCGGAGGACGGCTGAAACACGGGGGTTGTCAGCACCTCAGAGAGAGGCTTGAACGCCCCTATTACGAGCACATACAGCGGCAGAATCCAAAGCGCTCCTATCAACACTATTAAGAGGTGGACGACGAACCTCATCTTATCCACCTCTTCAGCCCTATCAAAGCATATGGGATGACTATGACCGCAGACAGCGCTACTATGGCCACGGCGGCTGCGCTGGCCACCGCTAGGTAAAACGCCGTGAACTTCATAAATGTATACATCACTAATGTCATGACATTAGGATTTATAAAGAGAATTGCATAAGGCAAGTCGAACATTTGTATAGAGAACAATGTAAAAAATATGGTAGATATTATAAACCCCTGCTTCGACTGAGGAATAACCACCCTAAGCATTATGTATACTCTGCCAGCGCCGTCTACCTGCGCGGACTCCAGCTGGGACTTATCTACGTTGTAGAACATGGCCAAGTAAAAGAGAGTGGCAAGACCCGCGTATACCCATACAGAGACCAGCGAGATGCTCCAGAAGGCGTTCTCGCCCTGGAGGGGGGCGCCCAGGTAGTTGCCGATTCCCCGGTCGTTGTCTAGAAGCCATCTCCATATTATGCCTGTGGCCACGAGAGAGAGCGAGAGCGGGTAGATGAAGTAGGCGGTCAAGACGTTTCTAGCCCGGGGGTTCTCGACGTTGTAGATGAGGGAGGCTATTACCAGCCCTGCCGCGTTCCCCAGAGCCACCAGCACGAAGATCCACAGTATAGTCTTCATTAGCGCCGTCTGGAAGAGGGGGTCTGTAAAGAGCTGGACGTAGGTGGCAAAACCCACGAAGTCGAAAGCTGGCTTCAATATGGAGTAGTCGGTAAAGGAGTAGTACAGATTCCACGCAATGAAGAAGTAGAGGAAGGCGGTGGTTAAAAAGAGGGGGATGGAAAAAAGCAGTAGGGTTATTCTCATTTAACCCAAGGCGGCTGATACCCGCCGAAGGGCTTCCCTGGCGCGCCCATGTACCAGGTGTCTTTCCAGAGCGAGCGCTCTGTGGCAAGCGCCTTCGACAGCGTGTCGTACCAGAGGTCTGCCCTACCGGTCTGTACAAGCACTATGGATTGTTGCATCAACATCTGCCACACGTCTGAGAATAAGGCGCCGTGTGTGAGGCTGAATACGTAGGCCTTGGCGTTTCTATACTCCTCAACTTCCCACCTCTGTATCGACGTGGGGTAGATCGCGGGGTCTATGTTCTTATACACAGCAATAGAGCCTTTCAACGGGTTGAAAATGGACTGGCCCTCGGGTCCTGCGAAGTATTTCACGAACTCCACGCCTAGTTGCGTGGTGGGCCCGCCCGCGGGCACCGCCACAGAGTCGATCACGAGGTTGTAAACTCCTCCTGTGCCCGGAAACGGGGCGACAATGATGTTGCAATCCGGCGTCACGGCGGTGTACGGACACATCTTTACCTGTGGATACACGTTGTAGATGAGGCCGACAACCCAGTCCCCATCTACGTGGGCCAGGCCTTTACCTGCCACCAAGTCAGCCACGGCGCCCGTCCAGTCGAGAGCTGGCCAGTTGGCTGGGAACGTCTTGGCTAAGGTAAGGAAGATCTCTGTGGACTGCCGTAGCGATGGGTCGTCGGGCGGGAGTGTGCCGTACATGAACATTATGAACTTCTGAGGCCCGGCGGCGGCTAGGAATACCTGCTCCCAGAGGTGCAAAATGGTGAACTGGTCGGCGCCTGCCTGCAGGAGACAGGGCACGCCTGCCGCCGACGCCTTGCCACACAGCGCCACCAACTCGTCGAGAGATGCCGGGACGCTACCGCCTAGTTTATCCAGGACCTGTTTATTGATGAAGATGAGGTTTGCACGGTGTATGTTAACAGGCAGGGCGTAAACTTTTCCGTTTAGAGAACATGCTGACAAGACGTCAGCCGCTTGCGCGGACATATCGATTTCTTTAGCCACTTGGCTCAGCTCGACGAAGCTGTCCTCGCCTTTAGGAGCTACATATATGTAGCTCAGCATCTCGGGTCCGCAGTGGACTTGAAACGCCGCGGGCGGACTACCTGCCTGCATTAAAGCCAGTATGGCGAATTTGGCGTTTACACCAGCGCCGCCCGGCACAGCGGTTTTCTCAACCTGTATCCCGGTCTTTTTTGTGAAATTCCCAATGACTGCATCTATTGCAAACCTCTCAAGGCCTGCCCACCAGGTGTAGAACGTGATTTTCTTAACTGAAGGCGTAGTCGCCGTAGGGGAGGTAGGCAGGATTGTGGTTGTCAGCGTCGGAGGTCTCTGAGACATAGTAGTGCCGAGGAGGTACGCAACGACAGCAACGACAACAAGAGCGGCTATAATGCCCACCACTTGGGTGGACTTCATATATATTGAGTAATTCCGTAATTTTTATACATTCATCTATTTAGAACCACCAGCTTGGTAACACATCTCACCTGTCCTCTAAATAGAACAACGTAAGAGTGATAAACTATCGAAAAGCCAAGTTTACATCACAAAGGAGGAGTGATTTTTGGCATGGCGCCGGGGGTGGGATGTGTCCGGCGGTTCTCCCGCCGTTGAACCCACGCCCCCTTGACGGGGACGGGATAACTCGGCTGAGCCCTCGAATCGGGGGTATCCTGTCCCGCGCCTTGGGCCGCTCGGCCACCCCGGCTATGCTTCTCAACGCCTCGGTTTAAAAGGTTTTCTGCAGTCTATGGCGCTGGCGTGGGGCGGGTTAAATTTTATATATTGTAGCCTTTTTGGCGTCTATGTCGATTAGGGGTGCCAAGTTCCACGGCCCGTCGCCGCCTTCTGACAGTACGACTAACTGGGTGCTGGCGCCTCTTGAGAGAGGCGTGATGTTTGCTTGTCCTAACTGTGGGAAGACAAGTATTGTACGTAGTGCTAGGTCGCGGAAGCTGGGGGTGCCGTATCGGTGTCCCGAGTGCGGCTTTGTGGGTCCATAAGTTTTAAATAGGTGGCTTAGGTTTTGGGCTTATGTCGGCGGAGGTGGCGCTGGTCTACAGGGTGCTTCCAGAGAGCGTGGAGGTTGATGTGGAGAAGCTGAAAAACGCTATTATCAACAAGCTGTCGCCTAGGTACAAGGTGGATAAGGTGGAGGTTGAGGAGATAGGTTTTGGCATAAAGGCGTTGAGGTTTTACGTCAGGATGCCGGAGTCCGAGGAGTACAGCTCCGACGAGGTTGAGGAGCTTTTGCGGTCTGTGGAGGGGGTGGGAGGCTTCGAGCTTGAGTACTTCTCGAGACTAAGTTTTTGATTACAAGTTTTTATACCTATTTCGGTCTTTAGGCCGTGTCTGAATGGGTTGAGCTTAGGGTTCTGGAGAGCAAAGCCCGCGACGCTAATCGTCCTGTGGTGAGGATAGACCCTGAGGCTATGGAGAGAGGCGGCATAGTGGTAGGTGATGTTGTGGAGATCGTGGGCAGGAGGAAGACAGTTGCTAAGGTGTGGAATGGGTTGCCTGAGGACAGAGGCAAGGGTGTGATTAGGATGAACAGCATTCTGCGGAAGAACGCGGATGTTTCGCTTAACGAAACTGTAAAGGTGAGGAAGGTGGAGCCTAAGCCGGCGGCTTTCATAAAGCTGGCGCCCGTGTCTATGACGATAGCCGTAGATGCCAACTTCCTCCAATACATCAAGCAAAGACTGAGGGAGTACGTGGTTGTTGAGGGAGATATGATGCAGATATACGTGCTCAGCCAGCCTCTCACCTTCCAGGTGGTCCAGACGAAGCCCACAAACGCCGTATTAATAATCACCGAAGACACGCAGATACAGATATTAGAAAAGCCCGTGTCCGGCGTACGAATACCACACATCACCTGGGAGGATATTGGTGATTTGGAGGATGCTAAGCAGAAGATTAGGGAGTTGGTGGAGTTGCCTCTTAGGCATCCGGAGCTTTTTAAGCATCTTGGTATTGAGCCGCCTAAGGGGATTCTTCTTATTGGGCCGCCGGGGACGGGGAAGACGCTTCTTGCTAAGGCTGTGGCTAATGAGGCTAATGCCTACTTTGTTGCTATAAATGGGCCTGAGATCATGTCGAAGTACTACGGGGAGTCTGAGGCGAGGTTGAGGGAGATCTTTGAGGAGGCGAAGAAAAACGCCCCCGCCATAATCTTCATCGACGAGATAGACGCCATAGCGCCGAAGCGGGAGGAGGTAACGGGAGAAGTGGAGAAACGCGTCGTGGCGCAACTACTAACCCTCATGGACGGCCTACAAGAAAGAGGACAGGTGGTGGTAATAGGAGCCACCAACAGACCAGACGCAGTAGACCCAGCACTGAGGAGACCAGGAAGATTCGACAGAGAGATCTGGATCAACCCGCCGGACTTCAAGGGCAGGTACGAGATCCTCCTGATACACACAAGAAACATGCCGCTTGCGCCTGATGTAGACTTGAGGAAACTCGCCGAGGTGACCCACGGATTCTCCGGCGCTGATCTCGCCGCGCTGGCGCGGGAGGCGGCGATGTCGGCTTTGAGAAGGGCGATTCAGAGCGGGTTAATCGACTTGAACCAGTCGTCAATACCTCCGGAGGCGTTTGAAAAAATAAAGGTGACGATGGCCGACTTCATAAATGCGCTGAAGGAAATAATTCCGTCTGCGTTGAGGGAGATCCACATAGAGGTGCCGCGCGTACGTTGGGAAGACGTGGGCGGCCTGGAAAACGTCAAGCAGGAGCTACGGGAGGCTGTGGAGTGGCCTCTTAAGTACCCTGAGAGGTTCAAGAAGTTCGGCCTTCGGCCGCCTAAGGGCATCCTGCTGTTTGGCCCGCCGGGGACGGGGAAGACCCTCCTCGCCAAGGCCGTGGCGACTGAGTCAGGCGCCAACTTCATAGCGGTGAGGGGGCCTGAGATATTCTCTAAGTGGGTGGGCGAATCGGAAAAGATGGTTAGAGAAATATTTAGAAAGGCGCGTATGGCCGCGCCGGCTGTGATCTTCATAGATGAGATAGACGCCTTGGCCACTGCGAGAGGCTTAGGGGGGGATTCTCTAGTCAGCGAGCGCGTCGTGGCGCAACTACTGGCTGAGATGGACGGCGTGAAGGCTCTTGAAAACGTGGTTGTGATAGCGGCGACGAACCGCCCAGATCTTGTGGACCCCGCGTTGCTGAGGCCAGGCCGTTTCGACAGGATCATCTACGTCCCACCGCCTGACTTCCGGGCGAGGCTGGAGATCTTGCTTATACACACCAAGGCGACCCCGCTTGCTAAAGATGTGGATCTCGAGGAGCTTGCGCGGAGGACCGAGGGCTACTCCGGCGCCGACCTGGAACTCCTGGTGAGAGAAGCCACCTTCCTAGCTCTTCGCGAGGATATAAACGCGAAGGAGGTATCTATGCGGCACTTCGAGGAGGCTCTTAAGAAGGTTAGGCCTTCTGTCACTCCAGACATGTTGAAGTTCTACGAGACCTGGCTGGAGAAGGCGCGTCAGCTTACAGTAGCGGCGAAGGCCAAGGCAACCCCGCCGCTGTATTTATGATAATCACTACAATAGGCAACATAATCGAGATTCTGTTGAGGAGGCAGGACTCCGTCACGAGTGAAGATGTTAAGATGTTGTTAAAACGCGCAAATATACAGATCTCTGACTCGGAATTTATAAAAGCATTAATGATCCTTGAGATATATAAAAAGATCCACGTGAAAAAAATTAAGAGGGAGGGGAGGGATATTTTCCAAATAACTAGGCGTAGATAATTATTAAATACCGCGTGTGTAAGGTTCTGTGGGCGTTACCGAGTTGGGTAAACTAATCGGGAAGGAGGCTAGGCGAGAAATAAAGCTCGAGAGCCTCGCCGGGAGGTGCGTTGCTCTGGACGCCTACAACGCATTGTATCAATTCCTCGCCTCTATACGGCAACCAGACGGAACCCCTCTCATGGACCGCGCCGGGAGGGTCACAAGCCACCTCTCGGGACTTTTTTACCGCACCATAAACCTCCTCGAGGCCGGGATAAAGCCCGTGTACGTCTTCGACGGGAAGCCCCCAGAGTTTAAACTTGCCGAGATAGAGGAGAGGAGAAGGGTGAAGGAGAAGGCAATGGAGGAGGTGGTTAAGGCGATAAAGGAGGGTAGGAGAGAGGAAGTGGCGAAATACATGAAGAGGGCTGTGTTTCTCACCAGCGAGATGGTGGAGGACGCCAAGAGGTTGCTGACCTACATGGGAGTGCCGTGGGTGCAGGCGCCGAGCGAGGGGGAGGCACAGGCCGCCCACATGGCCAAGAGGGGACATTGCTGGGCTGTGGGTAGCCAAGACTACGACTCGCTCCTCTTTGGCTCCCCTAGGCTCGTGCGCAACCTTGCGGTTTCTCCCAAGAGGAGGGTGGGGGA
>WYEI01000252.1 GCA_009903905.1 Pyrobaculum sp.
GGCGGTACGGCACGGAGGAGGTGCGCAGGTTCTTCACGCCGCAGGCCGTTATCGACACCTACGTGGAGGTGGAGAGGGCCCTCGTCTGCGCCCTTGAGGAGCTGGGCGTGGCGGAGAGGGGTTGTTGCGACGCCGTATCGCGTGTGAGGGTAGACGCGGAGGAGGTGTACAAGCTGGAGCGCGAGACGGGACACGACGTCTTGAGCCTGGTCCTCCTCCTGGAGCACAGGAGCGGATGCCGCTTCGTCCACTACGGCGCCACCTCCAACGACGTAATAGACACCGCCTGGGCCCTGCTAATACGCCGCGCCCTCTCCACGGTCAAGAAGAAGATAAATGAGGCCGGGGCGGAGCTGGCGAGCCTCGCCAGAAGGTACAAGGGACTCGTCGCGGTGGGCCGCACCCACGGCCAGTGGGCGGAGCCCATAACCCTCGGCTTCAAGTTCGCCAACTACTACTACGAGCTCCACCTGGCGTGCCGACACCTGGCGCTGGCGGAGGACGTGGTCAGGGCGAAGATAGGCGGGGCCGTCGGCACCATGGCGGCGTGGGGCGAGCTGGGGCCAGAGGTCAGGAGACGAGTCGCCGAGAAGCTCGGCGTGCCCTTCCACGTCATCTCCACACAGGTGGCCCCCCGCGAGACATTTGCTGTTTTGGCCTCGGCGCTGGCCGTGCTTGCCGCAACCTTCGAGAGGCTCGCCACGGAGATCAGGGAGCTTTCCCGGCCAGAAATAGGCGAGGTGGTGGAGAGGGGAGGCGGCTCCTCCGCCATGCCCCACAAGGCGAACCCCACGGCCTCCGAGAGGGTGGTGAGCCTCGCCAGATACGTCAGAGCACTTACAGCCGTCGCGCTGGAGAACGTGGCGCTCTGGCACGAACGCGACCTCACCAACTCCGCCAACGAGAGGATCTGGATACCCGAAGCCCTCCTAGCCGTCGACGAGATCCTCACCACCACGGCCAAGACCCTCCGCACGGTCCACATAGACGAGGAACGGATAAGAGACAACCTAGAGAAGGCCCTCCCCTACATACTCACCGAGTTCCACATGAACCGCATGATTAGAGAGGGCGCGCCCCGCGCCGAGGCCTACAAAAAGGCTAGAGATATACGCATCATCACACATGAATACGAGAAGTGGCCTATAGAAAAGCTGATAGAAGACGCCCTATCGCTGCCGCTGTGCACCTAGCCTCCGCCACGACCAACCCAACACCCGGCGCACGGCCTGCAACTGTGTTATTCAAAGTTGAGACGCAGGTTTTGCGGAACCGAAATGTCTTACGAGCTCCAGCAGTAGCTTTTGGATCTCCAAGAGGGTGGTCTGGACGGCGTCTATCCTCTTAGCCAAGTCGTCTATCCTCTTATTCGTCTCGTCTATTCTCGCCGAAAGTGACTTAACAACATCGTCTATCCTCTTGTTTGTTTCGTCTATTCTGTGGTCTAGTCTTGCTATGTCGGCTCTTATTTCTTTCAAGTCGCTTACGATGGTGCCGAGGTAGAGGACGAGGACATCTTCAGTAGACAGCTTCTTACCCTCTCTAATCTTGCCCAAGACATGCTCCACAGCAATCTTAACCGCATCATAAGCGATACTAGAAACATCACCCACGAGACTGCCTCCAGTCAAATATAAAAACGTTGTGCACATCGGCGTAGCTAGCAGGTAGCTAAAAGTTCTGACGTACTACGCCGTTTCAAGCAACGTGGCGGCATGTAGATACGTCGTGGCGTGAGGTTATAGTTTAACATGCCGACCGTCAGCGAGACGGTCCGATGAATGGAGAAGTAGAGTTTGTCCACTGGGCGTCTCAGCGCTGGATGTGCAGACAGGAGGTTGCTACCCCTCGTGTACGCTTCAACGTCTTACGGGGCGAAAAGCATGTCGTTGCACGGACCTACACGCCGTGAACACGTAGAGGAGATGAGCATTATTCAAGCCGCAACGCCCTTCTTTCCATATCAACTACGGCAATAGGCTAAATCATTTACGCTATTTGTACAAGAGAAAAAAAAATAGGGGAAAGTTAGGTACTGCATGCCACGTCAAACATTAATAGCCACGGCGCTTCTAGTAGGCATCTCGATGCTGGCGGTTGCGGCTGTCGTCGAATTCTACAGCGAAGATGTACGCCACTATTGCGTAAGTCCAGTAGGTCCATACTGCGTAACTGGCTACGCCTACCAGAAGACCTGGACGAAGGTAGGGTATGATGATAGTGCTCGTAAAGTGGTCAGTCACACCGGCGCCGCGTACATTGACGGGGGAGGCATACTATACCACATAATAATAGACCAAAGACATCCAGACATAGCTGGATGTGTTGGCGATCGTTGGAGCGGCTACTGGTGGGTGAGAACAGACTCCGACACGGTAGATTGGTATGCTGCTGGGCTTTATGCTTTTAGATGGACCACGGTAAGTTCAATAGAAGTATCTGCGTGTTGATATGATGGGCAGGGGTGTTTGGCTCGTCGCCGCGGCGGCCGTGGTGGCGGCGCTTGTGGTCTTTGCTGTTTGGCTTACGGCGGTGGTTGCCCGTCCTCATAAGCCTCTTGTCCCCATTACCAACGGCACTTTCACTGCGTTGTACAACGCAACGGTTATTTGTGTCGACGGGAGGAAGACGTGGGATTTGACTCTTGTGTATCGCGACGGCAAGTTGATCAGGGCGATGCTAGACGGCCGCGAGATCCCCCTGGCCGTGTTTAAATACCCGCATGGACTCAGCTACGTAGGGGAGTTATTGCTGGACTTAAACAGAATTAAAGAAGTCAACAACGAAACGCTTAAGCCCCTGGGGGGCATAATCAACAAGCGTATCGGACGTCCTGTGCCTCATGCCGACTCGCCGCTCGCGCCCCGTTCCGACCTACTCATCACGACGAGCTTCAACTACTCTAGGCTGGTGATTGAGGGACACGGCGAGTTCCATAACGGCACCGTCAGCGGTCTGTTAATATTAGACTATGAGGCGGGCGTCCCCTACTTCTTCAGAATCAGCACGATTCACGCGTCTATGAGGAAATTCTGCGGCACCTCGTTTGCATACATTGTTGCATACCTAAAGGAGGTTAAGTAAGTCTTTTTTTTAACCCTCTCTTTTTCTCTGTGTTGGTTGGGGTTGTGGACTATACGGTGGGCAACTTGGGTAGTGTGTTAAACGCCTTGAGGAGGGCTGGCGCGGAGCCGCGGGTGGTTAGGCGGCCGGAGGAGGCGGGGGGCGTCGACGCCTTGGTGCTCCCCGGCGTCGGCACCTACGCCGCGGCTTACGAGATGGCCCACGTCTTCAAGCCCCTGGTCCTCGAGAAGCCGACGCTGGCCATCTGTCTCGGCATGCAGTTGCTCTTTGAGACAAGTCAGGAGGGGGGCGGCCGCGGGTTGGGACTCTTCAAGGGCGTAGTGGAGAGGATACAGGCTAGGAGGGTGCCGCATATCGGCTGGAGCCGCACCCACGTCCCAAGAGGGCACGCCGTGGTGCAGGAGGGGTACTACTACTACCTACACAGCTACGCCGTGCCCTGGCGCGAAGACGACGAAAGCCATGTGGCGTATGTAGAGCTCGGCAGGCGCTACACAGCCGCCGTCAGCCGCGGCGCCGTTGTCGGCGTCCAGTTTCATCCTGAGAGGAGCGGGAGGGCGGGGATAGAGCTGATCAAGCGCTTCCTGCGCCTCGCTAAAGCTTGACGCGGAAGGAGTTGGGAGACGAGAAGCAGCTCCACGTCCCCAGGTGGCACGCAACGCC